>JAQGPE010000293.1 GCA_028293225.1 Akkermansiaceae bacterium
GGTCTGGCTCATCGTGCGCGTTTGCGAGCCCGCTTTTTCAGCAGGAGGTGAAGGTCGCGGAGGCGGTCGCGGCTGGTGGAAAGGTGGCCGTAGTCGATGCCGTGTTTTTTGCACACGATCTGGACGCCCTCGCGCTGGCGGCGCATCAGCTTTTCGTAGCCCATCCGCAGGCTGGCATTGTTGGTGTTGACCAAGGCTTCCCAGCCGGTTTCGGGGTCGACCATGACGACGCGGCCGGCCTTGGGCAGGGTGTCTTCGAGCGGGTCGGTGACGTGGATGGCGATGGTCTCGTGCTTGCGGGTCAGCTTGACGAGGGGCTTGTCCAACGGGTCGTCGAAGAAGTCGGAGATCATGAAGATCACCGCCTTGCGACGGAGGGTGCGGATCAGGAAATCGCAGGCGTTGGAGATCGAGGTGCCCGGTTGGGAAGGTTTGGCCATCAGGATTTCCCGCACCAGGCGCAGGAGATGGCGGGAGCCTTTCGCGGCCGGAATGAACATCACCGCTTCGTGGGCGAAGAGCAGCAGGCCGACCTTGTCGCCATTGCCGATGGCGCTGAAGCCGAGGATGGCGGCCGCTTCGGCAGCGGATTCGCGCTTGCTGAAGTGGACGCTGCCGAATTCGGCGGAGCCGGAGATGTCGACCGCCAGGATCACGGAGAGTTCCCGTTCTTCGCGGAATTTCCGGATGAACGGGGTGCCCATGCGGGCGGTGACATTCCAGTCGATGAAGCGGATTTCGTCGCCGTGCTGGTATTCACGGAAGTCGTCGAAATCCAGGCCCTGACCACGGAAGGACGACTGGTATTCGCCCGCGAAGGACTCCCGCACCAGGCGTCGTGCCTTGAGCTCCAGCTTGCGCACACGGCGCATCACCTCATCGATATGCTCTTCTTCAGTCATGCTTCAACCAGGTGGCGTTCAGCCATGGTAAATCAGTCAATCATCACTCGGGGTTCCGGGCGGTCGCCCGTGGTTTACGGGACCGGCACCTTGGCCACGATCCGCTCCAGGATCTGATCGGAGGTGATCTCTTCGGCTTCGGCTTCGTAGCTGAGGAGGATACGATGACGGAGCACGTCCGGGACCATGTCCTTCACATCCTGCGGAGTGACGAAGGCGCGGCCGGCGGCGAAGGCGCGGGCGCGGGCGGTCAGGGCCAGGTTGATGGTGCCGCGGGGAGAGGCGCCAGCGCGGATCAGGTGCTTCAGGCCGCCGTCGAACTTGGCCGGCGAGCGGGTGGCGCGGATCAGGTCGACGATGTATTCGCGGACCGCCGGGTCGATATAGATCTGGTTGACGTGGGAGCGGGACTCCGAGACCTGCTGCGGGGTGGCGACAGTCTTCGTCTGGTAGGGCGGTGCGGAAGTGGCCATGCGGTCGAGCACGGTCAGTTCCTCTTCCTTGGTCGGGTAGCCGACGCTGACTTTCAGCAGGAAGCGGTCAAGCTGGGCTTCCGGGAGCTGGTAGGTGCCCTCCTGGTCGATGGGGTTCTGGGTGGCCAGCACCAGGAACGGCTCGGGGAGCTTGTAGGTGGTGTCGCCGAGGGTGACCTGCTTTTCCTGCATGGCCTCGAGCAGGGCGGACTGGACCTTGGCGGGGGCGCGGTTGATTTCGTCCGCCAGGATCAGGTTGTTGAAAATCGGGCCCAGCTTCGGGGAGAATTTCGCCTCCTGGGGGTTGTAGACCATGGTGCCGAGCAGGTCGGCCGGGAGCAGGTCGGGGGTGAACTGGAAGCGGGAGAAGGAAGCCTCCAGCGAGCCGGAGAGGGCTTTCACCGCCAGGGTCTTTGCCAGGCCGGGAACGCCTTCCAGGAGGATGTGGCCGTTGCAGAGGAGTCCGACGATCAGCCGGTCCACCAAGCGGTCCTGGCCGACCAGGACTTTGCCCATTTCCGCTTTAATATCGGTGATCCACCCGCTCGTGGCGGCGATTCGGTCCTGCAGTTCTTCAGTCGTCATGAGTGGCTTTCCACAAGATTGGGCACGCAGCGGCGTGACGGCCAGCGCGAAACCACGCAGGCACGAGGAAAGCGTCTCAAACGTGAGCGTCTGTCTTCATTTATTGCCTGAAATCCCTTGTCCCATCTTGGAAACGGTCGCATCCGCTCGTCCTTGGAGGCATTTTTCGATGTCTCTGGCCATGTCTTTCTCGCCATGATTAGGTGATTCTCATGAACAAATGGATTTTCTCTTTCTGCCTGCTGTTGCTTGGCCCGCTGCGGGCGGAAGAAAAACCCCATGATCCACCCTTATTTCCGATCGAGAAAAATGGCGGCGACGGGGTCTCCCCGGCAAAGGGGAAAATCTTTTCCGACCGATTGCGGGAACTCCACGAGGCCTCACTGATGCCTTTGGCGGACGATGAAAACGCCGAAGTCTATCGACTGATTTTGGTCAATTATTGGGACACTCACGCCACAGTAATAAAGCTCACCAAAAAGGATGACGGCTATGAAGTCATGCTGGCATGCCCCGAAGTGGGAAAACCCGGAGAAGCCACGCGGAAGTTGGAGCGCCGGGTGGGGAAGCTCGACGCAGGAACCGTGGAGGGCTTCCAGAACCGCTTGAAAGCGGCTTCATTTTTCACAATGCCCACCGTCGGCAAAAATGCGGGTGACGACGGAGAGGATTGGGTGCTGGAGGCGGTGAGGGACGGGAAATACCACGTCGTGGTTCGCTGGAGCCCGAGTGAGGACGATCCCAGCGTGGTTCCGTTCCTCGCCACTTGCCGCTGGCTGAAGGAGCACGCC
>JAQGPE010000351.1 GCA_028293225.1 Akkermansiaceae bacterium
GACTACCTGGCGGACGCCTCCGTCCTGCCCCAGGGCATGCCCGAAAATCTTCGCGCCGCCTGGGCCGCCCAGGATCCCGCCGCGGCTACCGAGTGGCTGGCCCATCATCCGCCGCTGAAATACGATGACGACGGTCTGAACTCCTACAGCGACGGCCGGGTCATCGCGGCGGTTGCGGCATCCGACAGTCCCCGCCGCGCCGAGGCGCTCGCGAGCCTGGCCACGCTGGCTCCGGAGCGGCTGGATGCCGCCTGGAGTTCGATCACCAGCCGTGACAGCTCGCTGGACCCGCAATTGCTCGAAGCCGCCGCCGCCACCGGCCGCCGCGAGGCGTATCTGACCGCCGCTCTTTCGAATACCCGGAGCACCGAAGTACTGGATCCCTCGTGGTCGGCCATCCCGCAGGAGGCCAGAGCGCCGTTGATCGACGGCGTCCTCGCCAAGTGGGCGGATTCCCATGCAAGTCCGGTCGCCGCGAAGGCCCGCGAGCACTGGAAGGCGGAGGTGGAGAGGCAATGGGCCGGGTTGGGGGACTAGAGACGGAAGACTTGAGGAGGGTGGGGCGGGACGTCAAGAGGAGCGAACGCGGTGACGCGGGTGAGGTGCGGAGTGCAAGGGCGCGTCCGTCGTGCGCCTACGGCGATTCTAGTAGACCTGGGGCTTCTTCGCTGCGCTCAGTCACCCCAGGCTGGTATGGGCTCGGACCTTGGCCCTCTGAGAGTGGAAGTGTGGCCTTTGGCCGGGGGGGGCTTTTCGCGTTGAAGCGGAGCGGACGGGGCTTTCGGGGCAGGATGTGCGGTTTTAGTTGAGGTGAGTTTACGTGTTGATGGTCAGTATATTCCGTGGGTTTGATTTTGGCGCGGAAAGAACCCTTCAGGGAGGATATTCCATTGTGTTTCGCAGCTGAAAATCGGAGGATTTGCGCCTGCCGGGCGGCCCTTTTTTGATGACTTTGAATATTGGATTTTCCCTGTGGCTTTTTGGCATGGCGCTTCTCGCCAGCGCGCTGGGCGGAACGCTGGGAATGGCCAGCGGGATCTTCATCGTGCCGATCCTGGTGCTGTTCGGCGGGGTGGGGATGCATGCGGCGGTGGCGGCGAGCATCGTGTCGGTGATCGCGTGTTCGTGCGGCAGCGCGGCGCCGTTTCTGGAGGGGCGGCTGACGAATATCCGGCTGGCGGTGGTGCTGGAGATCGCGACGACGCTGGGCGCTCTGACCGGGGTGTTCCTGGCGGGGGCGGTGCCGGTGCGGTGGCTCTATTTCCTGTTCGCCGCAGTGCTCCTGTTGTCGGCGCGGCAGATGCTGGCGCGGCGTCGCGATCCGGTGGCTGCGGCAGGCGAGGGCGGGCGGAGGAGCTGGGCGGATGCGCTGCGGCTGCACTCGAGCTATCCGGAGCGGACGGGGGGCGGGGAGGTGGCCTATCTGGTGCAGCGGCTGCCGGCGGGGCTGTCGCTGATGTATGGGGCCGGGCTGATTTCCGCGTTGCTGGGAATCGGCAGCGGGGTGTTGAAGATTCCGGCGATGGATTCGGCGCTGCGGCTGCCGATCAAGGTGTCGTCGGCGACGTCCAACTTCATGATCGGGGTGACGGCGGCGGCGAGCGGGGCGGCCTATTTCATCCATGGCGACATCGACCCGGGGATCGCGGGACCGGTGGCGCTGGGGTCGGTGGCGGGCTCCGTGGCGGGGGCGAAGCTGCTGATGCGGGTGTCGAACGAGCGGCTGAGGGTCCTGTTTGTTACGGTGTTGGTCGTACTTGCGGTGCAGATGCTGCTGACGGCGTGCGGGATCGATCTTTTTCACCCATCACGATGAGTGACGCGACGGGGGCTTCCGGAAGGCGGGACGCGAAGTTGGAGCGGGTGCTGGCCCACCAGTTGCGCTACGGGACCTGGGCGGCGTGCGGGGTGACCGCGGCGGGGCTGGCGCTGGAGTGGGGCGGAGCAGGCCGGGCGCCGGTCGTTTCCGCCGGGGAGGCGGTGATCCGGGCGGGGGTGGCGATTTTCATCCTGCTGCCGGTTTCGCGGCTGGCGGTGATGCTGGGGTTTTTCCTGTGGCGGCGGGACTATGTCTTCGGGGTGGTGACGGCGGTGGTGTTGGTGATTATTGCGGCGGGGGTGATTTGCGGGGTTGAGCTGTGAACGATGGCGACGGGGGCGCCGCGGGCGAAAGATCATCTACCGGATCGAAGGCCGGTGCGGCGGATGAGTTGAGGGTTCCCGCGGCAGGCGGGATCCGGTCATCCATCTCTTTTTCCTTGCTGAAGGAAGAGGGGGATGGACTAGGGTATCCAACTAACACCACGGTTTTTTTCGCTATCATCCTTCCCACACCGATTTTCGATTTCCGATGAGCTGGACAGATGTTTTTCCCGTGCTGACGGAGGAACAGGTTGATGACTATCTTGCGCTGGCAAGCAGGGAAGAGACGGGTCTCCTGGATGAGTGGTTCGGGGTGGATCGTATCATCAATCCGCGGCGCGGAGTGCATCTGGTGGCGACGAGTCTGTTCTGGAAGGGACGCTTTCAGAGCGAGCCCGAGTTGAGCGGGATCACCCGGGAGACCATGCTGAACGCCTCCGCACTGGGTTTGGTTTCGGTGTTCCCCCCGTGGACTCACTATGTGCAGCCGCTTCTCGACGGGGCGCTGATTCTGCAGGAAGCCCGCCCCGATGTGGTTTTCCGGGTCTATCTCGCGGCGGATCTGGAATTTCTGGTGGAAGATCTGGTCGCCGTGGGATGCGAGGTGGCTTTGATGAGGAGTTCCTCTCTCCGGCACAATCCGGGGGCGATGTGGCGCTTTCTGGCGCTCGGGGAGGAGGGGCGTCTGGTGACGATCACCGATGCGGACCGGGTGCGGAGTGTCATGCATGATGTGGAGCGGACGGAGGTGGCGGTGGGCTCCGGTTATGGTCTGTGGCGCGTTCCTTATTTCTTCGGACTGAACAAGAGCGATCATGAGCCGACCTGCTACAAGGCGATCAACGCCTGCCATTTCGGAGCGGCGGGCGGTTGTCCGGTCGAGCGGATGATGAAGGCGTTTGTCTGGCATACCATGCGGGGGACGATGCCGGACACCTGCACGGTTCACGGAAATGAGAAGGTGAGGATTTCGGGAACCAGCTGGCCGGACTATGGTTTTGACGAGTGGTTTCTGATCGCGGCGGTTTATCCGCGGATGGCCTTCGACGGCGTGCTCACCTTTGTCGCGTGGAACGATCCCCTGATGAACCACTGGTTCGCGCTGGATATCGAGTACGTCACGGTGGCGAACTCGAAGAGCACGATCCTTTATTTCGATACGCGGACCGGCCGCATTCCGGAGACGAGCGGAGAGACGCGCGATCCATGGGCCGGATGGGAAAATCCCGAGTCTCTGAAGGTGCGGCCGGAGACCGCGGTGGTCCGGCGGCGGCGCAAGCGGATCGGGCCGGCGCAGGCGATTTTCGACGCCGCGCCGGCCCGCGAGATGGTGAAATTCCCGCAGATCACCGGGGGGCTGGCGGCGGCGCTGGCGTGGGCGGATGAGGGAGCGGCCGCGCCGTGGTGGGTGGACCTCGACCCGCAGCTGGGCCTTTCCGGGAACGGAGGGGAGATATTCCTGGACCGCCGCTATGATACGGTGGACCTCGTATTTTGCGGCTACTACTTTCTGACGATCGATGCGGCGACGGCGGCCTGGGCGAAGGGCCATGGCCTGTCCGGGCCCGGGTGGGGGGAAGGAAAGCTGCTGAAGGTGCCGAAGCTGGAGGGTCCGATGACCTTGTGGCGGCTGGCATTTTCCAGAGCGTTCCAGCCGGAGCTGGCGGCCCTGCCGGAGGCGGTGAGGGGCGAGGTTCTGATGAAGGCGTGGATGGAGCGGGGCAGGGTGGTCTTCGCCGAGACGACGGCCGGACAGATGGGATGGAGGGTCCGTTAGGGGTTCAGCAGCCGATTTCTCATGATACCGAAGCGTATAATCTGCACGCACACGTCCCAGTTCACGCTGGAGCCGAAGTTGCGGTATTGCATGAATGTGATGCAGGAGTTCCATCCGGGGTGGGAGTTCCTGTTTTTTTCCGACGGTGACTGCCGTGCATTCGTCGAGCAGTACTGTCCGGAATATCTGGCGCTCTACGACTGGTATCCGAGGCCGGTGCTGAAGGCGGATCTCTTCCGTCTGCTGGCGGTATACCATCTAGGCGGGTTCTATCTCGATACCGACTTTCTGGTGACCCGGCCCTTTGACCCGCTTTGTGAGGAGAATGCGGTCTTTCCCTACGAGCAGGTCGTGAGCGAGCACGAGTTCGACATCCGCTATCCCTACTGGCTGAGGACGAACGAGGAGCGTCACACCCTGGGGAATTACGGCTTTGGAGCGGCGGCCGGACATGCCTTTCTGAAGGCGTTGCTGGATGAACTGGTGGTCAGGACGGAGACCTTCGAGGCGGAAAATTGCAATGACCTGGATATCCTGCACTCGACCGGGCCGGACGCGGTGACTTCCGTGTATTATCGCCATCCCGGCAAGTGGCCGGACCTGCTTCTGCTCGACGCCACTTACATGGGGCTCGGGAATTACGGCTATCACCTCGTCACCGGGGTCTGGCGGCAGGACAACTACAAGCTCTGACTCTTTCGCGCATCCGCGGGGGCGGGTTCACCCGGACCGGAGTCCGGGGAATCCGCGCTGCCTTCCCTCATCCGACATCGGGCCTCCATGAAAAAAAATACCGAAGCCAGACCCAGGTGGAAGAACTTCGTTGTCTCGCTCAAGCGGGTGCGTGAGCGGCGGCTGCGGGTGATCCGGCAGATGAACGCGCTCAATCAGCCGTTCGAGATCGTGGATGCCTGCGATGCGAAGCAGGTCCGGCCGGAGTTGCTCGTCTGCGGGCCCCGTCCGTGGGATCTGTCCAATGGCGAGGTGGCGACCTATTACTCCCACCTCGGCCTGATGGAGCGGATCGTCGACTACGGCTTGGACTATGCGATTGTCCTGGAAGACGATTTTTTATTCGGGAACGCCCAGCGGCTGACCATGGACAATGTCCATGAACTGATGCCGGTGGATGCGGATCACATCCAGCTTCACGACATCCGCGATCATTTTTCGAAGGAGTATGCCGTGGCGGAGCGGGGCGAACTTTTCAACCGGTTGTCTTGTACGAACGTGATGACGGTCGGTTACATGATCTCACGACGGCTGGCGGAGTATTTGCTGACGTATCATCCGCTGCCGCGGATGCCCATTGACCACCAGTTGATCGAGATCAGCAAGCAGCAGATCTTCAATTACTACGATGTCAACGAGCGCCTGATCGATGCGGACTGGGGAGGGAAGTCGGAAATTGACGACCGGCGCTGAACCGGGACGGGTCGCCTGAACCGGGACGGGTCGTCCGAACCGGGACGGGATGGAGGGGCGTCAGTTCAGTTCGGCAGCGACTTCAGGTAGCGCTCCTTTTCCGCTGCGGAGATGTTGCTGTTTTCGATCACCGACCGGACGGCGCCGCGTCCGCTGATGGCGTTGCGCAGCAGGGAGCCGATCGCTTGCTGGCGGAGATCGGGGTCGGTGACGGAAACGGCCCATTCGGCAGCGGTTTGGGGCTGCAGGGTGGCGAGTGAAGAGACGAGTCCGACGGCGCCGTAGTCGCGGGTCTTGCCGCTCTGGGCCAGAAGCCAGGCCGCGGCCGCGGTGGGGTCCTGGGCGGACCATTCGTGAACCAGGGGGCCGGTGAAAACTTCGGCGACGCCCTTCGCGTCCGCGTTCCGGGTGACGTAGTCGGCGGCCAGGGCCGGGTTTTTGCCGACCAATGATTCGATCGAGGTGCTGGCGAGCGTGTTGTAGGGTTTGTCGTAGTCCTTGAGCAGGGTGGTGAGATAACCCAGCGACATGGAGACGTAGGAATCGGACCGCTCACCGCCGCCCAGCGCCAGGACGATGTCCGGCGTGGAGATGCCCAGTTCGGCCCGTCTGGATGCCGAGCCCACCACTTCGTCCAGGGCTTTCCAGTTGGACAGGTTCGCGAGCCCGGTCACATAGTTGATGGAGAAATACGATTTCAGGCCGGGGTCCTTGATTTCGTGCAGGAAGGTTTCGGCCAGTTGAGGGTCCCGCGCGGCCGCGGAGCCAATCAGGATGTAGGCGGTCTGCATTTCCGGCCCCTGGGGGAGCGAGCGCAGCCAGTCGACCGCTCCCGGCAGGTCCTGGGCGGCGTACCGCTGTGAAAACCGCATGAGAAAGGAGTTGTAGTCGTCCCCGACCGGCATTCCGGCCAGGGTCTCCTTGCAGGCCTCGACATCGCCGTGGAGGAAGAAATCCACGGCCCTGCTCCGGGCCTCGGGTGAGAGCGCTCCATGGGCTTCAAGGATCTCCCGGCTGACGCTCCCGCCATCATTTGCGGAGGCGGTGTCCGGAATTTTCTGCCGGACGCCGGGACGATCCTTGAGCTGGCTCTGCTCATGTTGCGAAGTCGCGGCGCCGCCGGTTCCGGCTGTCTTCTCCTTGCACGAAAGAAGACAGAGGGTCAGGACGATTCCCAAGGGAGGCGTTCGCAATTTCATCAGGGTTTTCGAGATCATTCTTACTCGTATACCCAGGTGCGGACGGTATCAAACGTCTGCTCGTAGTGGAACGTGGTGCCGTTGGTGAATACCTTGGTGATTTCACTGCGATTTTTCACTTCCGAGTTGGAGCTCTTCAGGACCGCGTCGTTGTGGACGATCTGATAGGTGATGACCCCGGTGCCTATGGACACGTTCGGATCGGTGCTTGAAGTGCCTCCGTGCCTGTTTTCAGGC
>JAQGPE010000352.1 GCA_028293225.1 Akkermansiaceae bacterium
CGATCCGTTGAGGACGAGCGCACCGAGTCCGTAGATCTGGTTGCTGAAACTATCGGTCACCACAAATCCGAGCCGGCCGCCCGCTGCCAGTTGGAGCGTGCCCTGGTCGATGGAGGTGTCTCCCGCATAGGCGTTGTTTCCCGACAGGATCTGGGTGCCGCTGCCGGTTTTCGTTAGGCCACCATTTCCGCTGATGGACCCGGCAAAGGACGCGGGAGTGATGCTGTTGTTACCCACGGTCAGAATGCCATAGCCAAGCGTGACATTGCCCCCGGTCGAGCCGCCGCCGCTTAGGGAACCGATGACTACATTCCAATCGGCCAGATCGAGCGCCGCGCCATCGGCATCGGCCAGAGCGACGGCGGAATTGGCGCCGAACGCATCTCCCCCGGTCCCGGCCTGAAGCGTGCCGCCATTGACGACTGTCGGACCGGTGTAGGTGTTGTCACCACTCAGCTTGAGGATGCCCGCACCGGTTTTCGTAAGGCCGCCATCTGTGGCATTGGCACCAATTGCGACTGTGCCGAGCGTCGCTGGCGTAGCGGCCCCGCCACCGGTCAATGTGACGGTAGGCGGGCTGGTGTATCCCGTGCCCGCGCTGGTGATCGTGATACTCGTGACCACCCCGCCTGCTACATTTGCCACTGCGGAAGCTCCCGTTCCGTCGCCACCGCTGATCGCGACCACCGGAGCCGCCAGATAACCGGATCCACCAGCGGCCAGGGGAATGGCACTCACTCCCGTGGTGCCCAGTGTGCCCAGGAGGGGCTGGTCGATGTTGATGGTCTTTCCGTTGGTGTCGATCCTGGCCCCGTCGGAGCACACGTTGGCCGCAGTCAGCCCTTGCATGAATGTGGCTTTGTCCACGTTGGCCTTCAACAAGCCGCCGTTCAGGTTGACCACACCGAAGTTGCCGACAGCCGCGAGGACGTTGATATCGTTGGTTGAGGTCGATCCTCCATTGAGATTCAAGATGCCGTTCGAACCTCCATTGCCGAAGACGATGCTGGTGTTCACCACGAGAGAGCCAGCGCCCACCGTCACGATTCCTGTTCCCCCCGGCGCATAGCCCAGGTTGAGATTGTTGTTGTCCTGGTTGTAGACTGCGCTGTCGCCAGCGATGTTTAGGACACTCGTGCCGGTTCCGCTCCGGTTGAGCGTGGTGATTAGGCTGACATTCACGGTGCCACCGGTCTGAAGGATGTAGCCGCTGCCATTGCCGCCGCCCGTGATGCTCCCAGCCCGGAATCCCCTCACGTTGAGAGTCCCGCCCGAAATACGATAAGCTCCGTAGCTGCCAAAATTTCCCAGCGCGATATCCTCGGTGGTCGTGAGGGTCCCGGCAGCCTGGTTCACGATCCCTCCGTCAGTGGCGGCGAACCCCTGGGTGAGGCTCGGGACGGTGACGGTTCCCGCCGAGGAGAAATTCAAAGTCGTTGCCGTTCCGGCCAGGTTGATCGCCCCGCTCGTTCCGGCCCCGGAAAGAGTCAGGGTGCCGGCATTGACGGTCGTCGCTCCGGTGTAGGAATTCGCGCCGGAGAGGGTCAAGGCGCCGGTGCCCACCTTCTTGATTGCCGTGAGAGCGGCAGCGTGGTTGGTGATCGTTCCACTGAATTCCGGATCGGTATTGCGCGCGCCGATCTGGAAAGTGTCAGTCCCGCTGTCAATCGTTCCGGTGCCATTGTTTCCGATCCGGAGCGTGCCGCTGCCGGAAAGGTATCCGAGCTGAACCGTGGAGGTGGTGACATGATTCTCACTGCTGAGGATGCCGGTGACATTGTAGGCTTGGTTCTGGCTGCCCGTTACGGTGGCGCCGTTCAGGTTGAGCCGGGTTGCGACCTCCACGGTCCCGAAAAGACCGGTAAGATCGCCCGACAGGATGGTGAAGCTGCCGCCGCTCTGAGTGAAGCCGGAGGTCCCGGTGATCTTTGCGGAAATGGTAGTGGTCCCCGTACCCGCGAGCAAAGGGAAGTCTCCGGAGAAGTTGAGAGCCGAGCCGGCTCCTCCTGCCAGAGTGTAGCCGTCTACCTCAAAGGCGAGCATGTTCGAATTGATGGTGGCGCCGGCATCGAGCGTCACCGTTCCAGCCGTGCCGCCGAAGTGCGCCGTCGCGCTGCTTGGATTGGTGTTGTCGTAGGTTTGGAGCGGGCCGTCGGAACTGTCACCGCGCCAGAGCGAACTGGTCAGATTCCAGATGCCCACACCACCCGTGGCGATCGCGGCATCGGCATCCGGATCCCAGTAGAGATCGTTGGCAAGCAGGCCTTGTGGGCTGGCAGCGGTGGCGGCCATGGCCGTGAGAAGGAGCAGTCTGCGGGTTGTCTTGGGTTTTTTCATCGTTGTCTTTTTCATGGATATCTTGGGCTTACTTCTTGGTTTGGAGAAATTGCTACGGAGCCTCGCGCAAGAGGGCTGCGGGCAAGAAACACGGGAAAACACGGGTTCGTCGCACCGGAACAAATCAGGCACTAGTCGATGAGGATCGGGTTACGAATGGGGAGAGGTAACGGCGGAAATACCCACATGAGGTCCAATGGGTATCCGCATCAGGGGATCCGCCAAAACTCCGAAAGCCGGGAAGCGTACCCCCGACCGAAAGCACGGTCATAGTCATCCCCATGACCGCGGTGTGGTGAACCCGATCCGGGTGCAGATGGGAAAAGAGTGACTGACGAAAGGGAAAAAGGATCGAAGGCATTGTATAATTTACAGAATCTGAAATGCATAAAAGGCCTGACCGAATCAGACCACCTGATCCATAAAGTGAACAATTTCATTGAATTTCCGGCTCTACGCGACGATTCCTATGCTTCTTTCTATTGTATACAATTCTTTAGGCAAAGGAAAAATGACCCTTCCTAACTCCGCCCTGCTTGCGATGGCTACCAAGGGCGGGAGAAACTCAACGGAGCTATCGAGCAGGCGCCCGCGGGCGTCGGCACGGATGATCTTGTCATCCAGGTTACCAGAATTGGGTGAGGTCATAGATGGCCAATCTACGACCCCTACGAATCTGTAAGAAACGGGCCCCGGTGGAGCGCTTTAAGGTGAACCGAATCAAGCGTCTCGTTCGTTGCTGTCATGTAGCAACGCTAGCTTGATGGCATTTCAGGCCACGCTTACGGATCGACTCCAAATGTTGCTGGCCGCTTTCTCGGGTAAATCCACTGTTCCGGAAAATGGGATACGTGAAGATATAGTCGAGCGCCTTAACGGCCCACTTCGATGACAGGGATGAGGTAAAGCGGGCCTTCATTTCTTCATAAAGGAGGCGGATGGATTCAGCTACGGAGAGGTGGTCCTCCGCTTGGCGAGCGACAGCGGTGAGGAAAAAAATGCACCAAGCCTCCCATGCTCCCGTACGAGAAACCTCACGCATGAGGTCGATGTAGGCGGTCTTATTGTCCTCGAAAAATCGGCTGATGTAGAAATGCGGCGCGGAGATGGCTCCGGAGCGCCAAAGCATTAAGGTGGACGAGGAGATTGCCTACCTCATGGGCCAGAGCCCACAACCTGCCGATCGCCAGCAGGCCGCCGCCTTCTGGCTTGACTGGGCTCGAGCCGATCCTGCTGTCGCCGCTGATTGCATCGCGGCTGCCATCAACATCTGGCGGAAAGTCGCGAGGAGATCCTTGATGATCCGCTGCTCGGCCGCGTGCTGTTCCCCGGCCGGCACTGAACATCTCTCTTCCGCGGATGGCTCGGGCAATCGATCTGGCAAGTCCCGTCCGGCTCGCGGCGCTACTTGGCCATCCAGAATTCGCCGGAAGAATCTTGGGACGAGGAACGTAGCGCGAAAAAAGCTGCGCTCCCTTTGGGAAGCGCAGCTTTGAAAAAGGCAGGTACGAAATCCTCAGTTCCGGCGGCGGCGGGCCAGGCCAACAAGCCCCAAAAGACCGAAGATCGCGGCGCTCGGCTCCGGGGCCGTCGTGAATTTGTTCGTCGGGAACTGGCCGGCCAGATTGTCCGTTGGATCGGTCGTGGAAACGGTCCAGTTCGCCCGATTCAGCACCTGCGCACGGTAGTCCAGGAGGTTGCCCTGATTCGTGAACGAGCCCGAGTAATACCCATTCTCTTTCACTGCGGTGGAAGAAGGTACGGCGATGTTGCCGATCGCGTTGTTCAGGACTAAGGGGAGTTGTGAAGGGGTGGTCGAATATTGCCCGGGATCGACAGCAGACCAGGCGCTGTCGTTGTAGTAGAGACCGGTCAGCAGCGCAGGTGCGGATTTGCTCCCCTGATAGGCGAAAAGCGATTCTCCCACCGAACTTAGACCGGTGTTGCCGAAATCGCCGGTTGAGATGCCAATGTTCCAGATCGCAGTGTCCGGATTATTGTTCTGAACCGTGGCAATGATGATGGTCCCTGCGGGAATGGCCACTCCGGAAGTCCAAACCACATTTCCATCGGAAGGAACCAAGTTGAGAGGAGCATTCGCGGGATCCTCGCTGGGGTTCTGCGTGAACGCATTGGTCGAGGTTCTCCAGCCACGATCCGTGAAACTGATCGTCGTAGTAGCGTCCAGGTTTACCCATGAGACGAAGGCAATCTGGTCCGTTCCGGTTGAGCTGTAGCCAACAAACGAGATGTCGCCGACATTCAAGAGTGTGGCAGCTTGCGAGGTTGCGGAAGCGCAAAGGAAGAGGCCCAAAGAGGCGCACTGAATCAAAGTTCTGCTAATCATGGAGGAGTAATCTTATGAAATCGGCTCGTTCTTAATGATGCCTCAATATCAAGCCAATCAGAATCGGCACGTGCTGACAATCTCGTTTGACCGCTCCACTCTCCGGCCTCAATGCTCGGCGCCATGCCCTTCAGCGAAACCCGGATCGTGTTGAACCGCCAAGCGATCGAGGAGATCGAGAGCGACGTGCGGCGCGTCCTCCGAGAGCTCTTCAAGGGTATCGTCATCACTGATCGAGACGGCGAGGGTTCGACGGCAATCGTTCTCGATGTCCAGGCTCTCCAGGTCGATGCTGTGTCCAAAGAGACCTACTTCGAAAGCCGGGGAGAGGAGATTTCATTGGAATACGAACGGGCTCTCACGGCGGAATTGCACCCCTGATCGCGATCCGCTGACGGCCGCCCTTTTTCGCTGCGACGCCGATTTCGCGACCGAACTGTCCCAGCCATGGCGACGAAACTGGACAAGCCTCTGAAGCGTGAAGTCAAAATCGGCGGCAAGGCTCACATGCTGACGATCGACGAGGACGGGCTGAAGCTGACCGAGAAGGGTCGGCGGAAGGGCATCGAACTCCAGTGGAAGGACCTCGTCAGCGGCGAGGCG
>JAQGPE010000380.1 GCA_028293225.1 Akkermansiaceae bacterium
CATCCACCGTCGTCAGGGCCGCCAGCGCCTGCAGCCTCAGCTCCGCGGGCAGCCCCGCATCGCCCGCATCCTTCACCAGTTGCCCGGCATCCTCAGTCACCCCCAGCGCCTTGGCCGCTTCGCCAGCCGCCTTGGCCACCGCCGCATCGCCATCTTTTCCCAGCGCCGCTGCCACCTTTGCGAAAGCCAGCCTCGCCACCGCCGCATCGGCCGCGGGCGCCGGATGCCAGCGTCCATCCACCGGATCCAGCTCCAGCTTCTTCGGCCACGACGCCAGCGCCTCCAGCGCCGCCACCCGCAGTTCGCCCGCGTGCGCGCCATCCGCCGCATACTTCACCAGCCGCTCCGCTGCCGCCGCATCCGCCACCACCCGGTTGCTCGCCAGTGCCCGCCGCATCGCCGCGGCGCCCGCCGCCGGATTCCTCTCCGGCAGCGCCGCCAGGTCCGGTAGCGAGGCTGTAATACTAGAGTCATTGTAAATCGACAGCGCCGCCTCAGACGCCACCGCCGGATCCTTGTCGGTCAGCAATCCGGCCACCGCCGGAGAGCCTGTCCGCTTCATCGCCACCGCCGCCGCCAGCCGCACCGCCGGCGACTCATTGGCCGCCGCCTTCGCCACCGCTTCCGGCTGCATCCCCGCCAAAGCCAGCACTCCCGCGTGTCGCAGATAGGCATCGCGGTTGCCATTCTCCGCCAGCATCGCGATCACCGCGTCCGCCGCTTCGCTCATGCCCAGCCTGCCGATCGCCACCGCCGCCCGGTAACGCACCATCGCGGAAGGATCCTTCAAAAGCGCCACCAACTCCGGCACCGGCCTGCCCGCCGTCTCGCCCGCCCACTTCGCCGCCTGCTCGCGCGTATGCTCTTCCTTCGCGCCGATCAACTCCTTCAACAGGGCAGGGGAGTAGGCCTTCGCCTGCGTCAATCCCCACAGCGCATGGGTGCACGCCAGCGGCTCGTCCTTCCACGCCGCCGCGGCCTTCGCCAGCAGCGCCACCCCGTCCGACCGCCGCGCCAGTTCGCCTTGCGCCTCGCTGCGCACCCGTTGGTCGGGATGCTTCAACCGCTTGAGCAGCTCCGCCTCGGCGACCTTCGCCGGTCCCTCCTTCAGCATCTTCGCCACCTCGCGGCGCAGCGGACTGTCCTTGGCGCCCGCGTCGTCGATCTTCCACACCGCGCCCTTCTCTTTCAGCGGATACCCGCCCGCCCAGTCCGCCAGATACAGCGCCCCGTCGGGCCCGAAGTTGCAGCCCACATACGCCGGGCCCTTGTCGACCTGGTGGCTGTCCGTCATCCGGAAGCCCGCCCCCTGCGGCTCGGTCTTGAAGGAAAACAGCAGCCCGGCTGGAAATCCGGTCATGAAAAACGACCCGCGATACCGTTCGTTCAGCGCCGTCCCCGGATCGCGCGCAAACCCCGATGGCCCGTCGTAGTAATTGCAGATCGGCGGCGTGATGTAGGCCGGCTGATCCTTCCCCGCCGGCACCGACATCGACTCCGCCATCCACGGGTTGTAGTCGTTGCCACGGTACTGATAGTAGCAGCGCCAACCCGTGTCCGATCCCTCCGCGATGTAAACGAAGCGCTCCTTTTCGCCCTTCGCATCCGAGTCGTTGTCCACTCCGAAAATGTTGCCGTAGTCGTCAAAGGCGATCTGCTGCACATTGCGGATCCCGCTCGCAAAGATCTCAAAGCCCGTCCCGTCCGGATTGCACCGCAGCACGCTGCCGCAGTCTGGTACGGCCCAGCGTTTCCCTTCCTTGGAAACGACGTTCACGCCCTTGTCGCCGATCGTCCAATAGATCTTCCCGTCCGGCCCCAGGATCAGCCCATGCATGTCATGCCCCGCATAGGCCACATGCACGCCGAAGCCGGTCAGCAGCGCCTCGCGCTGGTCCGCCACGCCCGTGCCCTTGGTGTCGCGCAACTTCCATAGATCCGGGATGATCGAGGCATACACGTCGCCCCGCCACGCCAGCACCCCGGCTGCGATCCCGGTGACTTCGGTGTTGAAGCCCTCGGCAAACACCTGCGACTTGTCCATCACCCCATCGCCGTCCGTATCGGTCAGTTTTAGAATCCTCTCGGAGGTCACCGCCAGGTCGTGGAAATCCACCACGCCGTCGCCATTCAGATCGCGCAGGGAGGTCTTCGGCGAGACCTTGCCCGCCACCAGTTCCCGCCGGTAAAGCACCTGCCGCTCCGCCACGCTCGTCAGAGCCAGCGTCTGCGGCACCCACTCCTCGAACTCGCGGATATCCACATCCGCCAGCTTCCTCCGCGCCGTCTCCGCCACGTAAATCGCCCCATCCACATCCACGCTCACCACCACCGGGTTCTTCAACAGCGGCTCCCGCGCGATCAGCGTGCGCGTCAGCCCCTCCTTCAAGGTCTGGGTCTCCGTGGCCGCCGTCGCAGTCGCGAGCAGAATAAGAAGGCCGGGAGCTAAGCGGAAAAGCATCGTGGATAAGTTGTAGGACAGATTTTTCAGGGCGGGAAGCATGAACATACCGCGGCAGTCCGGCCGATTTGTCATTCCATTCGCGGCATCGCCCCAGGCATCGATCCCTTTGCCGCCGGTCTCATTGAAATTCCTTGGACCCACCCATCGACCGGCCCAAAGTGCCACCATGGCCCAGGCCCGTTTTCTCCGGCATCTCCTCGCCCCGCTCTTCCTCCTCGCCGGAATCCTCTCCGCCCGCGCCACGGACTACTACGTGTCGCCTTCCGGCCTCGACACCCAGCTGGGCACCGAGGCCGCCCCCTGGCTGACTCTCCAGCACGCCGCCGACACCCTCACCCCCGGAGACCGCGTCCTGGTCCGCTCCGGCACCTACGCCGCTGTGAAAGTCAATGTCTCCGGCTCGGCCGCCGCCGGCCCCGTCACCTTCACGAACTATCCCGGCGAATCCCCGGTCATCGACGCCACCGGCGTGACCCCGCCCGCCGGCGACTCCGCCCTGTTCCTCATCAAGGACCACTCTTACGTGATCGTCAGCGGCTTCGAACTCCGGAACTACAAGACAACCATCGCCTCCCGGGTCCTTGCCGGCATCCTCATCACCGGCGCCTGCAGCCATGTGGAAATCCGCAACTGCCACGTTCACGGCATCTGGAACACCGGC
>JAQGPE010000382.1 GCA_028293225.1 Akkermansiaceae bacterium
CAACCGCGATCCGGCGGGCGGTTTCTCGGGAAAGTTTTCCGGTTTGCCGGATGTATTTGCGGAGTCGAGTCTGTCTGACATCCCTATGAAATCCCTTTCACTCATCGTTTCTCTTTTCCTGACCGGCCTGGCCTGTGCGGCTCCGGACAAGGGCTTCACGCTGCTTTTCAACG
This sequence comes from Akkermansiaceae bacterium, assembly GCA_028293225.1. Classification (GTDB taxonomy): domain Bacteria; phylum Verrucomicrobiota; class Verrucomicrobiia; order Verrucomicrobiales; family Akkermansiaceae; genus Haloferula. Next base: position 174 of record JAQGPE010000382.1, read on the forward strand.
GCAAGGATCTGACCGGCTGGAAGCGCGTCAACGGCCTGGCCGAATACAAGGTGAAGGACGGCTGCATCATCGGCGACGGCAACGAGGTGAAGGACAACACCTTCCTGCGGACCGAAAAGACCTACAAGGACTTCGATTTCCGCTTCGAGACGAAGTTCGACGACCTGACCGGCAACTCCGGGATGATGTTCCGCGGCCTCCAGTACCCGGGCGAGGACGGCCGGGTGAACGGCTACCAGTGCGAGCACGACCAAACCAAGGCCCGCGCCTGGACGGCCTGCCTCTACGACGAGGCCCGCCGCGGCTGGCTGGCGCCGATGAAGGACAACAAGGAGCAGGAAAAAGCCGCCACCGAACTCGGCCAGAAAATCATCAAATGGGATGACTGGAACAAAATCCGCATCCTCTGCCAGGGCAAGCACCTCCAGATCTGGCTCAATGGCACCCAGACCGTGGACTTTACGGACAACGATCCGAAGTTCACTCCGGAAGGCTTCTTCGGCCTTCAAGTGCACTCCGGGAAATCCTGCCACGTGCGCTGGCGCAATCTGGAAATCAAGGAATTGTGAGGCATCATCAGAGCCGCCGGTTCGCAGCCTGTCAGTGAAACCGATTTGGCGGGAGGAATCCCCCGCTTCGGACGGCCGGGCCGGGAATCGATTTCTCGTGAATGAGAAAATTTCCCTGAAAAATGGAGTTTCGGTGACGCTATTTTCAGTGCCGGATTTGGAACCTGATTTTTCCGGCGCATCGCCCCACTCTCCGTAGCTTGCCGCTCATATCCTTGTCCTCCCCGGGCAGGAAACGATCGGTAAATTGATCCATCCCCCGGCACAGGCACGCTATCCAGTCCAGTTATCATGATCCCTATTCATCCGAAAATTGCCACCCGCACGCTCATCACGGCCCTGCTCGCAGCCGCGGCTCTCACCCCGGTCTACGCCGCGTCCCCCCGCGACACCGCCCTGGCGGACGCACCGCTGGGCTACTACGAACTCGGCACGCCCAAGCTCCCCGGCACCGTTATCAACACAATCGGCAACGTGGTGGCAGGCGCCAGCGTCGGGGTCACTTCCACGGCGAGCGCTCTGGCGGCGGATCCTGATGCAGCCGCCCAATACGACGGCGTTTCCTCCCTGACCACCATTCCCTTTTCGGCCGACTACAATCCCGCCCCGACAGCATCCTTTTCCGTCGAAGCCTGGGTTGCTCCATCCGTGGAGGGCGGCGCCACGCCACAAGTCATCTTCAGCAGCGGTGGCACGACCCAGGGCTGGAAACTGACCCAGGGACTTTCGAATGCAGATCCGAACGCCGACCCGGCAAAACTGGGCTACGCCGTCTCCTTCTATAATGGATCGACGACCCCTTCCTTCACCTTGGCAGGCGGCGCTTACTCCCTCGGCTTCGGCAACCACATCGTGATCACTTACGATGGAGCGACGAAAACCGCCAGCCTCTACATCGACGGCTCGCTCGCTCAACAGAAGTCGACCGCCCTCTACGCCGCCAACACCAGCGCCCCTCTGACCCTGGGCGGAGACAGCGCCGGCACCCATCTCTTCAACGGCGCCATCGACGAGTTCGCCTTTTACAAAAAAGCGCTCACCGCGAGCCAGGTTTCAGCCCACACGGACAACGGCTTTTCCAATCCACCCGCACAGTCGTACAGCTCGCTCATCACCACTGATGGAGCAGCCCTTTACCTGCGGCTCGACGAAAAGGATCCCAACCGTGTCGTCGCGGTGAACGCCGGCAGCCTCGGCGCAGCCGCAGACGCGCTGCAATTCCCCGGCGCCAGCTTTCAAGTCGCTGGCGCGCTGGTTGGCAACACCGATACCGCCGTTCATTACGAGGCCATCGACAAGGTCAGTTTCAATGGCGGTTACCCAACTGTCCTGCCCTATCTGGAGGCGCTGAATACCCCGAGCTTCTCCGCGGAAGCCTGGGTCAGGCCGCTCAGCCCGAGCTCCGGCAACAACGCCAACGTATTCCGGAACCACAACGACGGCACCGCCGGCATCACCGACCGCAGCGGCTGGGTCGTATGGCAGCTTCCGAACGGAGCCGGATACGCCCTCCGCCTCTATAACAAAGCTGGCAGCAACCGCGCGATCGACCTGAACGCCGCTCCCTACACGGTGGGTCAGTGGCAGCACCTGGTCGTGACTTACGACTCTGCCACCCGCACGGCGAAGATGTACAGCAACGGAGCTCTGGCAGGCACTCAGACGATCACCGCGGGCTCCGCGGACTACGTCCCGCTTTCCCGCGCGGAGGGATTTATCCCGTCGTTTGGCGGGTTCTCCGACGGGCGCCAGAACGCCTTCATCGGCGACATGGATGAGGTGGCATACTACAACAAGGTCCTAACCGTCGATCAGGTCCAGGCTCACTTCAAGAACGGCACGAATAGCCCCGCCCGGACCACTCCTTACGAAACGCTGATCGCAGCCGACGCCCCGGTCGCCTACTACCGCCAGAACGAAGCCGCCAAGGCGCAGGTCGCCAATCTCGGCAGCCTCGGTGCCACGGCCGTCGGCACCGCCGTCAACACTCCCATCAGCGTTGCCGGTCCCGGCGCGCCTGACAACCCGGGCTTCCCGACCAACACCAAGGCCAGCGACTTCAATGGCAGTTCGAAGACCTATATCGAACTCAACAACCCGGCGGGTCTTAACATCGCCGGCGCGATCACGCTCGAAGCCTGGGTCAAACCCGATGCCACCCAGCCTGCCTCCGCCTACATCATCGGCCACGGCGGAGACCTCGCTTTCAACGAAGTCTTCCTGCGCATCGAAGGTGGCAATTACCAGGTCGGGGACAACACCGGCAGCATCGCCACCTTCGCCGTTCCGGCCGGAGACCTCGGCGGCGCCAACTGGATCCACTTGGCGGGAGCCTGGTCAAACGGCACCTGGACGCTCTATCGCAATGGTGTCGCCGTCGCCACCGCTGCCGACGCCACCGGGCCGGCGCAGATCGTTGACGCCAACTGGGCCATCGGCGCTCGCGGCCGCTGGGACACCCCCGGCTACCCTTCCGCTCCGTCGGGCGACCAGCGCCTCTTCAATGGCGCCATCGCCACCGCCGGCATCTATGGGTCCGCCCTGACCGCCGACCGCGTCAATGCGCACTACCAGTCCGGAGTGACCATCAGCCCTGCGCTCTCCCCGCTGGTGATCGTCCAGCAGGGCGGCACGGTGACCCTCACCTGGACCAGCGGCACGCTCGCCCAATCGACGGACCTGGTCAACTGGACCGACGTGCCGAACGCCACTTCGGGCTATCAGACGCCGGTCAATGGGAAGCAGTTCTTCCGCCTCCACGACTGACCCTTCGGCAAAGCCTGCGATCATCCAGAGGCCGCCCCGACCGGGCGGCCTCTTTTTCGTCAGGCCCCGGCCCGGTGACACTTTGTAAAAAACGCGAAAAGACACACTTTTCACCAACCGGACCGCTCTCCGCCGCCGTTATAAGCCTGTCCGCCCCGCATCTCCCCACCCACACGCTCCCCCTGTGACCCCGCTGCTCCGTACGATCCTCATTTCATCGCTCGCCTTCGCCATTCCGGCTCTCGCCGAAGAAGACCTCCGCACCTGGACCAGTAGTGCCGGCCAGACCTTCAAAGGCACCTATCTTTCCTGCACCGCGGAGAAGGTGACCATCCGGCGCGAAGACGGCAAAACCGTCCTGGTCGAGCGCGCGAAGCTCTCCGAGGACGACCAGCACTATGTCGATCTGGCCTTCGCCGGCCTGGCCGGTCCGCCGTCCCAGAAGCCGGCACCGGCAGATCCGGAGCCTTCGGAGGCCGCCGCCGACCCGCTGCCTCCCAAGAAATTCGATTTCAGGCCCAGTGTCGACTTCATCGCCAAAATGCTGCTTGGCTATGACGGCTCAAAGCCGAACTTCACCGCCCCATGGCCCAAGGAGATCGGCGTGGACGTCGAACCCGAGATCGTCACCCTCGAGGAGGACGCCGCGAAAAAATCCTTCATCTACGAAAGCCCGCATTTCCATTTCCAGTCGAATGTCCTCCTGAAGCCCAGCCTGCTGGCAAAGGTCGCCGTGATGTTCGAGGCCACCTTCAAGATGCACCATGACGTGCCGCTGAACAACCGGCGCACCCGCTCGGAAAAGGCCGCCAAGCTCCGCGCCCGCCTGTTCGAAACCAGCGAGGAATATCACGCCGCGGGCGGCCCCAGCGGCAGCGCCGGCGTCTATCGCGGCGGCAATATCGACGAGTTCATGGTGCCGCTGGACGAGCTCGGCGTGAAAAAGGTCGGCTCCGGCTACATGTTCGACTACCGCGGCAATTTCCATACCATGTACCACGAGCTGACCCACCAGCTCTGGGGCGACATCCCGGAGTTGGCCGGCATGTGGATGGTCGAGGGCTTCGCCGAATTCATGGCCTGCGCTCCCTTCAGCAACGGCAAGTTCTCCTTCACCAAGCAGGCCGACTACCTGATGGCCTATGCCACCGGCTTCGGCAAAAAGGACCACGGCGGCCGCGACCTCGGCAAGGACATCGTCTACCCCCACCTGGAGGAAATCATGGCCTGGGACCAGCCCAAGTTCTATTCCGACGGCAACAGGAACTACGGCCTGGGCCTGCTGCTGGTGAACTACTTCGTCCTGATGGATGGCGACGGCGACAAGGTTGGCGAAAATTTCAAAAAATGCATCAAGGCCTGCCAGGATGGCCAGTCGGAAGCGGCGGCCCGCGAGATGCTGCTGGCCGGCAGAACCTACGAGCAGCTCGAAAAGGACTTCGCCTCCGCCATGAGGAAGAAAGGCATCAAGATCACCTATGAGTGATCTCCCGCCGTCCTGATCTCGCCCACCCGGGAAGGAAAAGGCCCCCAATCCCCCGGCGCTCGATCCTCGCAGCCCGTCCGCAGGGCGCGAGCCGGGCGCCCTCCCGCCACGCCTGCGGCAAAGCCCCGGGGAATCAATCGACGTCAGAGACTTGTCCTGCCGGTTCCAGCCGCCTAGAACCCAGCCGCGCATGGCTGGTTTCTTCAAATCCCTCTACAACAAGATCGCAAACAAGGCCGAGGTCGACTGGGACGAACTCGAAGCCGAACTGGTCGCCGCGGATCTGGGCCCGCGCATGGCGATCCAAATCGTCGATGAATTGCGTGAACTGGGCCGCCAGGTCTCCGCCCAGGACGTCGTCGATGCCGCGCGCCGCCATGTCGCGGAGAAACTGCCCGCCGATTCCCCGCCGCTGCTGCCCCGCATGGACGGCAAGCCCTTCGTCTTCCTGGTCGTCGGCATCAACGGCGTCGGTAAGACGACCTCCTGCGCCAAGCTGGGCCACTGGCTGCAGCGCCGCGGCCAGCCGACCGTCCTCGCCGCCGCCGATACCTTCCGCGCCGCCGCGGTCGAGCAGCTCGAACGCTGGGGTCAGCGCCTCAATCTCCCGGTGGTGAAAGGCGCGCCGAACGCCGACCCTTCGTCGGTCTGCTTCAACGCCCACCAAAAAGCCATCGCCGACGGCGCCAAGTATCTCATCTGTGACACCGCCGGCCGCCTGCACACCCGTCACAATCTGATGGAGGAGCTGTCAAAAATCCGCCGCACCCTGGCGAAGAACGACCCGACGGCCCCCCATCTGACCCTGCTGGTGGTGGATGCCACCACCGGCTCGAACGCCCTGCAGCAGGCGAAGGAATTCCACAAGGCCAGCCCTCTCGACGGACTCATCATCACCAAGATGGACGGCTCCGGCCGCGGTGGCGTCGCGGTCTCCATCTACGACCAGCTCGGCATCCGCCCGCGTTTCGTCGGCACCGGTGAGGAACCGGACGCCTTCGCACTCTTCAGCAAGCAGAAGTTCGTCGAAGAAATCGTCTGACCGGTCCGCTCGCGCCACGGACCGGCCGCGGCGGCCGAATTTCCGTTGGCATCCGCTCCGCCCGTCGTTACCTCGTTGGCCATCGAAACGCGCCTGTTCATTACCGGTCTGGGGGCTCTCTCCGGACTCGGCGAAAACCTCGGGAGCCATCTGTCGCATGTCGACGCCGGGCTCACCGCGTTCCGGCCGCTCGGCGAACTGCTCGGCGCGACCAGCCCGCATGCCGGCCTGCCCGCCTCCTGGATCCGCTCCCGGAAATCCCTGACCCACCGCAAATGGTCGCCCGCGACCATGGCCGCCCTGCAGGTGGCCCGGGAAGCGGTGGCCGCCGCGGACTGGACGGCGGACGAAGCGCGGGACGCGGTGATCTTTCTCGGCACCAGCCGTGGCACCGCCGCCGGCTGGATCGATCCCTGGCCGGAGAGACGCGCCTTTCCCCTGATGGCGGCCAGCAACTCGCTCCACAGCGAACCCGCCGCCGCCGTGAGCATCGAGCTCGGCATCCGCGGACCCTGGCAGGTCCAGGCCAGTGGCTGCGCGGCCGGCCTGGATGCGCTGGGCATGGCCTCGCTGTGGCTTTCCGCAGGACTGGCCAGCCGCGCGCTGGTGGTCTCCGTCGACCTGCCGCTCTCCCCCGCCCTGCTCGACAGCTATGCGGCCACGGGAATCCTTTCCACCACCGGTATCAATGATCCCTACGGTCCTCTTGCCGCCGGCATTCTCCCTGCCGAAGCCGCCGCCGCCCTCACACTCGAGACCGGCCCACGTGAAGGCACTCCCGTCATGGCCGGCTACCTGGCCAATGCCGACGCCGCGGATGCGATCGGCATGCCTCCCGGGGCGCCGGGAATCGTCGCTCTCCTGACCCGCGCCCGCGCCCGCTTCGGCGCTCCGCAGGTGCTCTGCCCCCACGCCAGCGGCACGGCCTCGCACTCCGCGACAGAGCCCGCGGCGATTCTCGACTCCCTCGGCCACGGCACCAATGTCTGTCTGCTGAAGCCCTTCCTCGGCCACGGCATCGGCGGCGGCGGCCTGCTGGAGATCGCCCTGCTGGCCGGCTATCTCCGCGAGCACCGGCTGCCCGCGCCGCTACCCGGGACCAGTTGCCCGGAGGGACTTTCGATGACGTCCGGAAAGCTTCCTCCCGCTGCGCTGGCTTTCAAACTCGCCTCCGCCCTCGGCGGAAAGAACTCCCTGATTGCGCTCCAAGCACCATGAACGATCTCCAGCTCGAAGTATCCGTCGATGACCAGCAACTCCGCGTCATCCGCGGCTCCTCCGTCGAGCGGACCTTCCCGATTTCCACCTCCGCGAAAGGAGTCGGCTTCATTCCCAACAGCTATCGCACCCCGACCGGCCGCTTCGAAATCGCCGACAAGATCGGCGCCGGCCTGCCCGTGGGCACGGTCTTTTCCTCCCGCCAGCCGGTCGGCCGATGGCAGCCGGGAGATGACTCCGCCTCCGACCTGATCCTCACCCGGATCCTGCGAATCCAGGGCCTGGAACCGGAGAATGCGAACTCCTACGAGCGCTACATCTACGTCCACGGCACCAACCAGGAAGAGCTGCTCGGCTCGCCCGCCAGCGAGGGCTGCATCCGCCTGTCGAATGCGGACATGCTCACCCTCTTCGACCTCGTGGAGCCGGGCACTCCGCTCCACATCGTCCCGCCGGTCCGGAAACGCGGCAAGTTGATCTTCTTCGACTGTGACTCGACCCTTTCGACCATCGAGGGGATCGACGAACTGGGCCGCTCCCGGGGCCCCGAAGTCTTCGCCCTGGTTGAGGAACTGACCAATCAGGCGATGAGCGGCCAGATCCCGATCAACGAAGTCTTCCAGCGCCGCATGGAAATCATCCGTCCGGACCGCGCCACCGCGGAGGAAGTGGCCGCACTGTATGTCCGCACCATCGTCCCCGGCATCAGGGCGACCCTGGATCTTCTCAGAAGCCGCGGATGGACCCCCGTGATCCTCTCCGGGGGCTTCGCTCCGCTCATCATGCCTCTCGCCCGGGAACTGGGAATCCGCCACGTCGAGGCCGTGCCTCTGTTTTTCGACGCGGATGGTAACTACGCCGGATACGGCATCGACTACCCCACCACGCGCAACGGCGGTAAGCCGGAGATCATCCGTTCGTGGAAGGAGGCCATGCTGCCGGAAGCGGTCATCATGGTCGGAGACGGCATCTCGGACCTTGAGGCCCGCAGTGAGACCGACTGCTTCATCGGCTTCGGCGGGGTCGTCCGGCGACCTGCGATTCAAGCAGCAGCAGACCTTTGGCTGACCGATATGTCCGATTTTGGGAATGTTGCGTCTGCGATTCTATGACCTCTGACGCGTTCGCGTAGGGCCCTTGACCCGCTCACGATGCCTCCAAATCGGCGCTGGGCCGGGAGCGAATCACGCCCCGGACAGCGCCGTTTTATATAGCACTGCCATCCTTTCAGTAATTCACTGATTTTCAGGTAGTCATGCCTTCTATTCGCTATTACGCCTGACTAAGGTCGGATTTTGGGCATGTCATTATTTAAAAAAATCCGCTTCCGGAATGGTGAGAATTTGATGATGAGTTTTACCCCGCATGTGTGACAACTCATCGAAACCGCCTTCTCCGCCTTGAGGTCGATCTAAATGTGGCTACTTCGCCTCAATCCAAATACTCCTGTTGATTTTAAGTGAATTATGCACGTAAAATCCCGTAGAGTTCCAGAGTCCGATTTTGGTAATGTCGTCATTCCATGGAAATATTTAACCTTTTAAGAGCCGTCACGTAGTTCTACGCACACATGAATAAAATGTGTCTGAATTAGATTTTTACTTGCATGAATCTGTCTAGCAGGGTAGACCAACGACGTCATGAGCAACTCCAACGTCAACGCAGCTAAGGGGCGCCGTTATACCGCGAAAGAGAAGGCGGACATCATCGCCTTCGTCGACAAAGTGAACTCCGAGAAAGGGCGTGGCGGACAGAGCGCCGCTTCGAAGAAATACAAGATCTCCCCCCTCACCATCTCCAGCTGGATTCGCTCCGGCGCGGGCAACGGCAGCGCTCCGCTGTCGCTGAGAGGCGTTGGTTCTGTAGCAGGTCCTATCGGTAAGAAGCTCTCGAAGCTCCAGGATCTCCACGACCAGATCGCCCGTGCTGAGAAGGAGCTCTCCAAGCTCAAGAGCCAGTTCGACTCCCTCAAGGGCTCCCTCTAATCCATTTCATCCCTCCCAACACTCGCCCGCCTCCCCCCCCCGGAACGCGGGCGTTTTTGTGTTCCGGAACCGGCTTTCCGATAACAGAACGGTCCGGAAGAGATAAGCGGAACAGAGGCTGAAAGCCAAACCGGATCGATGGAAAGCCGGACCGCGCAGGCCAGCGAGGCCGCCCGTTGGACCGCCTCCTCCGGCCGCCAGGGAACCCCCGCCCATCATCTCAAAATCGAGATTCCATCTAAGCGGCTGGTAATAAATGACATACCCGGGTTTCGAAAGCATTCCCGGTTCCTCCCCACGTCTCACCAGACCACGTCCCGCTCCAGATCCAGCCAGATAACATCTTCGCGATCGAAGATGAAACGGCCGAAGAAGGTCCGGCCCTCCAGGACGCATGGCAGCCAGTGGACGTCGTCGCTCCACATCCGGTCATAGGGGATGTCCCCCAGCCGGCACCAGAACGGCTTCGCCTCCGCGGTCTCATGAGGCGTCCCAACGAAGTCACGGGCCGCGAAGACGTGGCAGAGGATGTCCGGGATGTCGGACATGGCGAAATGGAGCTCGCCGAGCTTCACAGGCCTCAGGGCCTCGATCCCCACCTCCTCCATGGTCTCCCGCAGCGCGCACTGCAGAGGGCTCTCACCAGGGTCGATCTTCCCGCCCGGGCCATTGACCTTGCCCTCGCCGATCCCCCGCTTCTTTTCGATCAGGAGGATCTCGCCGTTTTTGATCACGAACATCAGCGTCGCGATGATCTTCGGCCGCCAGCTGGCCCAGTCCACGGGTGAAGGAGTTGTCATCGGGTTCTGCAAGATCTCGTCCCATGAAAAAGCAAAGGGGCGCGGGAGGATCTCCTCCCGCGCCCCATAAGTGAATCCCCGAATCAGGCGTCGGCGTAGGCCTCGACGCTATCGCAGGTGCAGACCAGGTTGCGGTCGCCATGGACGTTGTCCACACGGCCCACGGACGGCCAGAACTTGTGGCGGCGCAGATACGGCAGCGGGAAGGCCGCCTGCTCACGGGAGTAGGCGTGCGTCCACTCATCCGCGACCACGCTGTCGACCGTGTGCGGGGCGTTCTTGAGCACGTTGTCGTGCGCGTCCGCCTCGCCATTGGCCACCGCCATGATCTCGCCGTGGATCGCCACCATGGCGTCGCAGAAGCGGTCCAGCTCGGACTTCGACTCGGACTCGGTCGGCTCGATCATCAGCGTGCCGGTAACCGGCCAGCTCATCGTCGGAGCATGGAAACCGTAGTCCATCAGGCGCTTGGCCACATCTTCCACCGTGATGCCGCTCTTGTCGGAAAGCGGGCGCAGGTCGATGATGCACTCGTGCGCCACCAGGCCGTTCTCAGCGGTGTAGAGCACCGGGAAATAGCCGGACAGGCGCTTGGCCATGTAGTTGGCGTTCAGGATCGCCACGCCGGTGGCTTCCTTCAGCCCGGCGGCGCCCATCATGGCGATATACATCCAGGAGATGGTGTTGATCGAAGCGCTGCCCCACGGAGCCGAGCAAACCGCGCCCTTGGCTTCCGGAAGCTCCGAGTGCCCCGGCAGGAAGGGAACCAGTTGACTGGCCACGCCGATCGGGCCCACGCCCGGACCGCCGCCACCGTGAGGGATGCAGAAGGTCTTGTGCAGATTCAGGTGGCAGACGTCCGCGCCGATCCGGCCCGGGCTGGTCAGACCGACCTGGGCGTTCATGTTGGCACCGTCCATGTAGACTTGGCCACCGGCCGCGTGGATCGCTTCGCAAATTTCCACGATCGTCTCCTCGAACACGCCGTGCGTGGAGGGATAGGTCACCATCAGGGCGGCGAGGTTCTCGCGGTGCTCCTCGATCCGGGCCTTGAGGTCCGGCACGTCGATGTTGCCCTTCTCGTCGCACTTCACGCCGACCACCTTCATGCCGACCATCACCGCCGAAGCCGGGTTGGTGCCGTGGGCTGAGACCGGGATCAGACAGACCTTGCGGTGCGTGTCACCGCGCGAAAGATGATAACCGCGGATCGCCAGCAGGCCGGCGTATTCGCCCTGAGACCCGGCATTCGGCTGCAGGGAAACGGCCGCAAATCCGGTGATCTCAGCCAGCCAGTCTTCGAGCAGGCCGAGCATCTCGCGATAGCCCACGCTCTGGTCCGCCGGGGCGAACGGATGCAGCGAGGAAACTTCCGGCCAGCTCAGCGGAATCATCTCCGACGTGGCGTTCAACTTCATCGTGCAGGAGCCCAGCGGGATCATCGACTCGTTCAGAGCCAGATCCTTCGACTCCAGGCGCTTGAGATAGCGCAGCATCTCCGTTTCGGAGTGATAGGTGTTGAAGACCTTCTGGGTCAGGAAATCGCTCTGACGGGCGAAGGAACTCTCCTTCACCTCTGCCGCCACCATGGCCGCGCCGAAGATCTCCGCCAGCGTCGCGACATCCGCGTCGGTCGCGGTTTCGTCGAAAGCGATGCCCACCCGCTTCGCATCGATGCGGCGCAGGTTGATCCCCTTCGCCACCGCTTTCGAAATGATCGCGTCAGCCTCAGCCGTCGTCACCGTCAGGGTGTCGAAGAACTCACCATCCTCCAGCGCCAGACCGGCAGCCTTCAACGAAGCCGCGAGGGTGGCCGTCCTGCGATGGACCTCACCGGCGATGTGCTTCAACCCTTCCGGACCGTGATAAACGGCATACATCGAGGCCATCACCGCCAGCAGCACCTGGGCGGTGCAGATGTTGGAAGTCGCCTTGTCGCGACGGATGTGCTGCTCGCGGGTCTGCAGGGACAGGCGGAAGCCGGGCTTGCCGCGGGAGTCCACCGACACGCCGATCAGGCGGCCCGGCATCTTGCGCTTGAGCGCGTCCTGGCAGGCCATGAAGCCGGCGTGCGGGCCGCCAAAACCCATCGGCACCCCGAAACGCTGGCTGGAACCGACGCAAATATCCGCGCCGAATTCGCCCGGCGCCTTCAGCACCGTCAACGCCAGCAGGTCAGCCGCCGCGATGGTCACGGCCTTCGCCGCATGTGCCTTCGCGAAAAACTCCGTGTAGTCTTCGATCTTCCCGAGCGTGTCCGGATACTGCACCAGCACGGCGAAAAGCCCATCGACGGAGCCCGGCTCAAAAGTCTTCCAGTCGCCCACCACCACCTCGATCCCCAACGGCTCGGCGCGCGTCTGCACCACCGCGATCGTCTGCGGATGACAGGTGTCGGCGACGAACATCGCCTTGCCCTTCGGCGCTCCGGCCAGCGCCAGGCTCATCGCCTCGGCCGCGGCGGTGCCTTCATCCAGCAGCGAGGCATTGGCGACATCGAGCCCAGTGAGCTCGATGATCATGGTCTGGAAATTCAGCAGCGCTTCCAGGCGGCCCTGGGCGATCTCCGCCTGATACGGCGTGTAGGCGGTGTACCAACCCGGGTTTTCCAGGATGTTCCGCAGGATCACGCCCGGCACGTGGGTGCCGTGGTAGCCCTGCCCGATGAAGGACTTCAGGACCTTGTTCTGCGAAAAGATCGACTTCAGCCAGCTCAGCGCTTCCGGTTCCGACTTCACCGGCGGCAGCTCCAGCTCGTGGTCCAGGCGGATTCCGGCAGGCACTGCGTCGTCGGCCAGGGCATCAAGCGAGTCATATCCGATGGAACGGAGCATATCCTCGCGATCGGAGCCAATGGCTCCCAGGTGGCGGCTACGGAAGTCGATGTGGGCTGACATGATCAGGTGCGCCGCCGGGTGCAAATAGCGACGGCCCGCTCTCCATACTGGAAAACGCTCCGGGCGCAATCCCCACCGAACCCCCAAAATGAAAAATCTTGGCGATTCGCGCGATTTCCGAACTCCGGACCCTGCCCAAAAAGCCAAAAACTCCCTGCCGGAGCACCGGCAGAGAGTTTGGAGAGATCGAGAAAAAGTAAACTCAGCTGATTTGTGCGGTATAGGCCGTGGCGTCCATCAGGGCTTCCACCTGCGCCACGTCC
>JAQGPE010000439.1 GCA_028293225.1 Akkermansiaceae bacterium
GCGACATGAGGGCGAAGATCAGCGGACCCATCATCAGACCGGCGAGGATCGAGACCGGGGAGACCAGGCCGAAATGCCAGATCAGCAGCGGCAGCGAGCCGAGCGTCGCCGCGGTGGAGACGCCCAGGGTTCCGGCCAGCCATTTCCGGCACCACAGCCAGAGCCGCTGCGGCCGGCTGTAGAGCTGGCGCGGCAGATACGGGTCCATCGCGGTGAGCCACTGGAAAGGCCGCGCCGTGTAGGCGGTCCAAAAAGCGATGGCCGCGACGACGCCGAAGGAAAGCTGCACGCCGGCCAGGAAAATGAGGTGGCCGGCCAGCAGCACCGCGGCGAGCAGGGCGAAGCCGAGGATATTCGCCAGGCTGCCGCGGCGGCGCAGCAGGAAGCCGGAAAGGAAGACCGTGGCCATGGTCAGCGAGCGGATCGCGGGCGGCGACATGCCGGTGATCCAGACATAGGCGGTCATGCCGGCGATGAGGATAACCACGGCGGCACGGCGCGGCACGCCGGCGGAGCGCAGGAGGAACCAGCCGATGGCGCCGAGCATGGCCACGTGCATGCCGCTGACCGAGAAGGCGTGGAGGGTGCCGCTGGTGCGGAAGGGATCGGTGATGGCGGGGTCGGGCGGGATTTCCCCCAGCACCATGGCGCGGATCACGGCGGCTTCCGGGCCGAGGGGATCCAGCCCCCGGGTGATGGCCTGGCTGAAGTTCTGCCGCAGGCCGGTGGTCAGGCGGTCGATCCAGCCGGGAGCGGCCACCCGTTGCTGGGGCGAGCGGGACTGGAAGACGCCGCTGGCGCCCTGGCGGAAGAGCCAGTCCTTGAAATCGAACTGGCCGGGATTGCGGGTCACCGGCAGTTCCTCGAAGCGGCCGGTGGCGTGGAGGGTTTCGCCGAAGGCGGGGGCGGCGCCGGTGCCGCGGAACCACCAGCGGGAGGCTCCGTCCGGAGAGGAGATGACCATGGCGGACCAGCCGCGGCCGGAGGACTTCGGGACCGAAATGACTCGAACCGTGCAGTCGAGACCCGGCAGCGCCGCCTCAAGCGCGTGACGCTGGTGACCGAGCCGGACGGCGTGAAGGCCGCCCGCGAGGAGGGCGACGCCGAGGCAGCCGAGGGCCAGGGTGCGGCGGCCCGCCAGCCAGACCGCGCAGGAGAGGAGCAGGAGGACCAAGCCGCCGGTCCAGGCGAGGACCAGGCCATGCCGCTCCACCCCATCCGCGGTCAGGACCGCCGCGACGGCGAGCAGGGCGGCCCAGAGCAGCGGATGGCGCTCCACTCCACGGCGGAGCAGGGCGCGCATGGGATCAGGCCAAGCCCCACTCGTGGAGCTTGTGGCGGGCGTTGGCGGAGTGACGGCTTTCCGGGAACTGGTCGATGACCTGCCGCATGATGGCGCCGGCGGAAGCACGGTCATGCATCTCCGTGTCGTAGATTTCCGCCAGGCGGAACATGAGATAAGCGGCGTCGTTTTCCTGCCACTCCTGATCCTCCACGGCGTGGCGCAGGGTTTGGACCGCGGCGGCGGGGTCTTCCAGCTGTTCGAGTTGGATCTTCGAAATTTCGACGTAAGGCAGGCGGTTGAGCGGATCGGCGACGGCGGCCAGTTTGAAGGCTTCGATGGCGCCTTCCCAGTCGCCCTGGGCCACCTTGGCGCGGGCGTCGTGCATGGGGTCCTTGTCGACCATTTCCGCGCTGTCGTAGACGGCGTGGGTGAAGCGCTGGGCGATGGCGGGCAGGACCTCGACGACGACCACGATGCCGACCAGGCCGGCGGTGAGGAAGGCGAGGAGCACGCCGGTGAAGGTTTTCGAGCTCTCGGCGCTGTCGGCCTGCGACTTCATTTTAGTCGCTTCCTCCTCCTTTTCGGAGTCGCCCTCGTTCTGAAGCTGCTCGGCCTTGTGGCGCATGTCGGCGATCTTGTTGTTGTTGCTAAGGAACAGACCCCAGCCACCGGCGACGAGCACGGCGAGAACGACGTAGATAAGCCACTTCATGCTCGGTAAATAGGCGCGACGAGCAGGCTTTGGTGAAGCAAAATCGGTGGAGACTTTGCCAGCGGAGACAGGCGCGGAGGAAAGGCGAAGCTGAGGATCTTAGGCGGGCCGTTCCATGCAGGGCACATGTGACCTGGGATCCAGCAGCTGTGATTCACCGAAATGAACACCGGACAGATCCACAGCCCACACTACATCCTGGAGTTCTGCGGGAATATCCGACGTGACGATCGGGGAACTGGGGGAACTCAGGAGTTCATAGCAATGCCGCTTCGCCGCTGAAATCCGGTGAACGTCGCTCCAGTCATAAACGAAAAGCCCGCGCGAAACCAGCGCGCCGACCGAGTCGATCGACCCGTGGGGAGGGATTCCAACTCCCCGAACAGGCAGAAGTTCCAGAAGCCTCTCCTCCAACGAGTGGAAGACTTCCTCATCCAAACGGAGGAACGCCTCCGGGATAGGACCCGCGCCCGCCGTGATGAAAGCAGCAACATGGCAGTCCGCGTCGAGAGCCAGCCAAACCGAGTCGAAGTAGCTATATTCCACGGACTGCACGATGGATCGGGGAGAGCCTTCACAGCCTGCGGGCGGCCTGTCCTTCGTCGATGAGCTTCCAGAAGTGCTTCGATTTGCCGAGTTCCTCGTCTTCGGAGCCGGGGAGTTTCGAGCGGAAGAGGAAATCGGAGAAGGTGCCCTTGTGCAGGACGCGATGGACGATCACGGAGCCGTCCTTCACCTGGAAGTAGAAGCGCCAGTCCTTGGCGCGGAAGCGGTAGAGCGTCTGACCGGCGCGGGCGATCTTGCCGAAGCGGGTGCCGTCGAGGTTTTCGAGGTCCTTTTCGGAGACCTGGAACTCATCGAGCAGCTCGAGCTGCTCCAGCGTGCCGAGCTGGGAGATCTCGGCGGCGCTGATTTCGTTGAAGACGATCTGGAACACCGGGGAAGAATACGGCGGGGCCAGGGGTTGCCCACTCTGAATTTATCGGGGGCTGGAAAATCGCGGGCAGGCGGGTCGCCAGGCCGGGGAAGCGTCGCGGGTGAAAGCAGCGCCGGTTTCTCCCCCGGTCCGCGCTTTGGAAAGGAGCGTCCGGGAGGGTTGGCCGGCGCCGCCCGTCCCCTACCCTTCCGGGACAGGTCATGGGGTGGCGCTTTCCCGCGGTCTCTAACGGATTTTCCGTTGCCCGCAGCGGCCGGATGGGTGAAGGGTGATCCGTGTCGAACAAATCCACCGCCGGAGCCGCGGCCGCCACCTCGCTGGTGGTGGCGAACATGATCGGCACCGGGGTGTTCATTTCGCTGGGGTTTCAGCTGCTGGATTTCCATTCCGCGCCGCCGATTTTGTTCCTGTGGATT
>JAQGPE010000446.1 GCA_028293225.1 Akkermansiaceae bacterium
ATGTAGCGCCACCGGATCCAGGAAATGGCTGCCAATTCCACCGCCACGACCGCGAAGGCGAGCGAGGTGGCGGTGTGGAAATCGCTGACCAGGTAGGGCAAGGTGTGGCCGATGCCGCCGATGGTGGTCATCAGACCGCAGACCGCGCCGCGCAGGAGCGGATTGCCGCGGCCGCTGAGCTTGCCATCGTCCGAAAGCGCTTCCGCGAAGCCCATGCTGATGCCGGCGCCGATCGACGCGGCGAGGCCGACCTTGAAGGTTTCGCCGGTGTTCGAGGTGGCGAAGGCGGCGGCGAACAGCGGGGCGAGGGTCGAGACCGAGCCATCCATGAGACCGGCGAGACCGGGCTGGACGAAGCGCAGGACAAACCAGCGCTTTCCAGCCTCCTCCTCGCCGCCGATGAGGCCCTCGGCCGCCTGGGAGGCATCGACGTCGCGGGCGGTGGACTCGTGCTTGAGCTCCTCCTGGGCGAGGTCGCCGAGGAGTTGGCGGATGGAAGAGTCGGTGGCCTGGAGTGCGGCGGCTTCGTAGAAACGGCAAGCCTCCTCCTCCATGATGGCGGCAAGTCCCCTCGCCTTCTCGGGGCGGATGGTGGCGGCCAGCCAGACGGGCGGGCGCGACATGAAGCCTTTCACATCCTGGCGGCGGATCAGCGGCACGTGGTCGCCGAATTTCGAACGGTAGAGATCGAGCAGGCGGTGGCGGTGGCCGCTTTCCTCCTCCGCCATGGTCATGAAAAGTTCGGCTGAGGCGGGGAAACCGGCACCGAGCTGGCGGGCGAAGTCGCGATAGATGCGGCTGTCCTCCTCCTCGGAGGTGATGGCCAGCGCGAGGAGCTGGGATTCGTCGAGATCGCGGAAATGCATAACCGCGCGCAACCTAACAAAATGCGCGCGGTTGGCAAAGGCTGCACTGGCAGGTGCGGCATGGCTTTATGGTTTTGCTGGTAAACTCTGTTTGTAAGTTTTGCCTGTGGGAGCCGTATCGGGCTGCGCCGGACCGGCTCCGGTGACTGCCCAGGAGGTTGCCAGGCGCCGGGGCTGCGGGAATTTTTCTATCAACGGTATGTCGAGCACGATGAGAGGTTGGATCACGGGTGTGGGAGTGATGTCGCTGGCGGCGGGAGGCATGGCCGCGGAGACCGCCTCGAAGAACCGCTACACGCCGTATGCGCCGGTGGTGAATCAGGCCGAGGGCTTGCCGTGGCCAAAGGGACAGGCGATCCCGACCTTCGCCACGCCGGCGGCGACGCTGGACACGCTGACGGCGCAGGATCTTTCGAAGGATGAGCTGATCACTTTCTCGGCGTTGCAGGGGCGGGTGAACCGCAAGCAGCCGCGGATCCTGATCGTCGATGGCCGGGCGGAGGAAGGGGCCTTCACCTGGGCGGATACCTGCGGATTTTCCCGGAAAATGTATGAGAAGGCCGGCCGCTATGAAGTGGTGGCGAAGTTTGCCAGGGAAATCGATGGAGTGGTGCTCTACGATCCTGCGCTGAGCCCGCACTACCGGAACCTGGCCGGGACGGTGGCAGCGCAGAGCAACTCGATCCCGGCGACGCCCGAGATCTACGAGGAGATGAAGAAGGCGGGCCTGCACCTGAAGGTGACGACGGATCTACGGGAGCTGAAGTACACCACGCCGATCGAGATTTACGGCTACATGCTGAAACGCTACTGGCCGAAGTCGGAGAAGCGGTTGCTGGTCAGCGCGAAGCCCCATGATGAAAAGGGCGGCGGCGACTACTATCATACACGTGATGTCGCGGCGGCCACGGGGGCGGCGGTGGTCTGGCTGGATACGCGGGTGCCGGAGGAGCGCGACGTGCTGCGGAAATTCTTCGGCGATATGAAGGCCGGAGAGGGTATCGCGCTTGGCTGGTACGCCACGGAGCGTACCGGGATTACCACGGCTTCGGAGTTCGGGATCGGCACCATGCCGGCGGACTTCTACGTGAGTGCGACGGTCTATGCGGGGACCGATCACAAGATCCAGATCCCCCCGGTGCCGAAGAAGCCGGCGCTGGAGAACAAGGTGTATGTGGCGGTTTTCATCAGCGATGGGGACAACCTCCAGTACACCCAGCACGCGCTGCGGAAGAACTGGGACAAGTTCGGCGACAGCCGCGGCAAGGTCCCGCTGAACTGGACCATCCAGCCGGGGCTGGTCGACATGGCGCCGGCGATCCTGAACTACTACTATGGCAAGGCGACGCCGCTGGACTGCTTTGTCACCGGGCCGTCGGGATTGGGCTACATGATGCCGACCAACACGCTGATCGAGCCCGGCGCGCCGACCGGTGAATCGCTGAAGGACCCCGCGAAAATGGATGGCTACACGCGGCTGACGGAGACCTACCTGCAGCGCTCAGGACTGCGGGTGATGACCATCTGGGACGATGCCTCCCCTGCCCTGCGGAAAGCCTACGAGAAGAACTGCCGCAATCTTTACGGGGCCACGGTGCAGAATTTCAAGGATGTGCCCTCGGTCGCCGGCAGCGTGGAGAACGGTCGCGTGCGCTTCGACAAGCTGGTCATCCCTTATGCCGGGTCCTACGGACATATCAGCGGCTCCCTGTCCGGCGAGGTGAAGCGCTGGGATGGCAAGGCGCCGCTGTTCCTTTCCTATCAGGTCGAGGCCTGGGGGGAAATGCGGGCACCGCGGGTGATCGAGCTGCGCGACCAGATGGCGAAGGACTTCCCGGGCAAGGTCGAGTTCGTCCGCGCGGATCACTATTTCAATCTCTATGCCGAGGCGCACGGGCTGCCCCTCAATCTCGCGATGGCGGCGGGGACCACGGTCACGACGAGCGATGAGGGAACGAATACCGCGGTGGTTCTGGACGGTTCGCCGTCGACCATCTGGGCCGCCTCCAAGCCCGGCAAGCAGTGGCTGGGTTTCGATCTCGGAGAGGAGCGCAGGCTCACCCGTTGCGTGATCCGCCATGCGGGCGAAGCGGCGCTGAATACGCGCGACTTTGCGCTACAGGCCAGTTCCGATGGCAAGGCGTGGAAGACGATCTACCTACAGAAGGGCAATAAGGACAACGTCACGGATGTCGATCTACAGGCGGTGAGTGGCCGGTATCTGAAGTTGCTGATCGATCAGCCCGGGAGTGACCAAGTTGCGAGAATTGCGGATCTGGAGATCTACGGGATGAAGTAGGTGGCGGCAATGGACTGCGGAGATCTGTCATACAGCACGATTCCTGTGGGAATTCGCCCGTCGAACCGGAATTCTTTGTAAGAATCCCGGCGACCGGTCCGCTTCAGGATCCATCGAAAAGCATTGTATCCCCATGACGATCCGGAAAAGACCTTGGCTTAAGACGCTGCGCTGCGCTTTCGCCGGACTGTCGATGGCGTGCGGAACGGCGGTGAATGCAGCGACCCTGCCGATCGGATTCGCCGAAACCAAGATCGCGGACGGACTGAATCCCACGACGATGTCCTTCGCCCCGGACGGGCGGCTTTTCCTCTGCGAGAAGCAGGGCGTGCTGCGGGTGGTCGTCGATGGGGCGATGCTGGCGGCGCCGGTGCTGGATCTTTCCAAGAGCGTCGACAGCTGGAACGAGCGCGGCTTTCTGAGTGTTTGCTTCGATCCGGAGTTCACGCGCAACGGCTGGATTTACGTCTACTACACCCACCCTCGCGAGCCTGGCGATGCCAGCCATGGCTCGAGCAACAACCGGGTCAGCCGCTTCACCCTGAAGGGCAATGTAGCGGTGCCTAACAGCGAATTGGTGCTTCTGGAAATCGACCACCTGTCGAAGATCGGCTGGCACAACGGCGGCGGCCTGAACTTCGGCAAGGATGGCAAGCTCTACATTAGCACCGGCGAGAATGCGAACGGGCCGAATGCGCAGGACGGCGGCAACCTGCTCGGCAAGCTGCTGCGTTTTAACAAGGACGGCTCGATCCCCAGCGACAATCCGCACTACCGGGATTTTGCCGGAAACAGCCGGGCGATCGTTGCGATGGGGCTGCGCAATCCCTTCACCATCGCGGCGCAGCGGACCACGGGACTGCTGTATCTGAGCGTGGTTGGCGATCGCTACGAGCAGATCGAGGGCTACAACTCCGGAGCGGCTCCGGTCGCCGTGAACTATGGCTGGCCGGGGATCGACGGACCGCCGCGCAACCAGACGCCGCCGGCAGGCTACCAGGCTCCGGTCCATGCCTACGATCATGGCAGCGGCGATGCGACGGCGCTGTGCGGCGGGGATTTCTACAATCCGGTCAAGCCGGGGGCGGACGCCTTTCCGGCGGAATATACCGGGAGGTTCTTTTTCAGCGACTATCGGGGCTGGATCAAAACGATCGACCCTGCCAAGCCGGGAACGCGCTCCGATTTCGCGAGTGGGATCGACCGGCCGATTGACGTCGATACCGCTCCGGATGGGGCGCTGTGGTATATCGCGCGGGCGGGTACGCCCGGTGGGTCCGATGCGGCGAATACTTCCAGCAGCAACGGCTCGCTGTGGCGGGTGCGCTGGACCGGCGGCGGCCAGCCGGTGAAGCTGGCAGTGATCCAGCAGCCGGGCGGTGCGAATGCCGGCGAGCCGGTCGGCGAGGTGAAGGAGGCCCTGCAGGATGCGCATGGGGAAACGGTCTCGGCGGCTACCGACACGGTCACGCTGACGCTCGATGGAAATGCGGCAGGCACACTCGCCGGGACCACGCAGGTCGCGGCGGTGAAAGGCGTGGCCTCATTTCCGGCGCTGACGGTTGGCAAGCCCGGGCACGGCTATGTGCTGCGGGCGAGCAGTGGCGGCATGACGGCGGCGATGAGCGCGGCGTTCGACATCGGGAATCAGGTGGCGACGCCGGCGATTTCCCCGGCGGGCGGGACATTCAGCGGTCCGGTGTGGGTGCAGATTTCCTGCTCCACGCCCGGGATGACGATTCTTTTTACGACGGATGGAACGGATCCAAAGGGGAATTCGGAGACCTATCGCGGGCCCTTTCAGATGACCGCCCGAGGAACGATCAAGGCGCTGGCGCAGAGGAGCGGGCTCGCGGACAGTGTGATGGCGGAAGCGAAGATCGGTGGCGTGGGAAACACGCCGTATGGGATGGACTACCGGCCCGCAGTCAACGGGCTGAGGCTGGCTGCCGATCCCGAGGGGCTGCCTGTCACGCTTTCCGGGACGGGGATTTTCATCGATCGGAATCTGACTCCGCGGCCGGGGATCGTGCCGTATTCGCTGAACAGTCCG
>JAQGPE010000448.1 GCA_028293225.1 Akkermansiaceae bacterium
CACCACCTTGTCGTCCAGGACCACTCCCATGGTTTCGCGAGCCTCGTGCTGGGCCAGCAGCACCGTTGCCGTGACAAAGGAGCAGGTGATGCCGGAGGGCTTCTGGGTGGTGAGTCCGTCGAAAAGATCGAGGTAACCCCAGCCGCCATTCACGTCTTCATAGCGGTCGACCAGCTCGATCTGCTGCTGCGCCAGCGCCTTCCATTTCGCCTTCGCGGTCTCGTCATTCCCCGCCATCCGGTAGAGACGGCACAGCGCCCGCAGTCCGTAAGCGTGACCCCAGACGTTGTAGGTGGTGGTTCCATCGGCGCGGCGCAGTTTCGGCAGCTCGGAGGCCATCCAGGCGCCGCCTTTGGCGATCGCGTCGAGCACCTCCTTGCGGCGGTCGCCGCTATCGATCAGTCCTGAAAGCGCCAGTCCGCTGGCTCCGGCGCGGAAGGCCTGGTGGGCGCCTGGCAGCGGCGCGTAGATATTGAGGTCCTTGGTCTTGGTCGCGTCGCCCCAGGAGCCGTCCTCGTTCTGGTTCGCCAGCAGGAAATCGACGCCCTTGCGGAGAGTCGCGTCGACCTGGGCCCGCGTTACCGGCGGCGCCTTTTCCTGGGCCGGGAGCGGAGCAGCGATCGCAAGCAGCAGGAGGAGGAAGGCGGGGACGGCGCGCATGGCGGAAGGAATTAGTCAGGGATGATGACCACCTGGCCAGGTTCGACGCCGGAGAGAATTTCGATCGCGGCGCCGGCTACCCTGCCCCGTTTCACGACGCGCTGCTCGGACTTTCCTTCCGCCAGCTTCACCTCGACCGTCCAGCTGCCATCCGGTCCGGCGCGCAGGGCCTTCAACGGCAGGCTGACGATCGCGTCGCTCTGATGGATCAGGAAATTGCAGTCCATCGTCATGCCGGCGGCGACGTCCAGATCCGGCGGAAATTCGGACGGCTTGTGGCCTTCCCACTCCGGATCGAGCTGGATCCGGTAGCGGCCGTCGGCGGCGGGCACTCCCGGGCTGGTCTTGACGGTGGCGACGAAGGGCAGGTCCTCGCGACCGGCAATCGTGGCGTTGCCTTTCATTCCCTTGGTCAGCAGGCGGGCGGTGTTTTCATCCACGGAGGCTTCCAGCGCCAGCACCGGCTGAGGCGGCACCAGCGTGGCAAAGGTCCGGACCGGCGGGACTTTGCCGCCCTTCAGAAGCACCCGGGACAGATCGCCGACCGACCAGCGGCCGTCGTCCATGGCGCCGTGATAAAAGGTGCCGTCCGAGGGCGCGGTGAAAGCCATCAGCCTGGCGTCGGCTTCCAGCTTCGCGAGCTCGGCCTTGTCGCGCTCCAGGCCGACTCGCGCGCCTTCCAGATCCAGCTTCGCTGCCTGCAGGCTGCGGGGAAGATCCTGCGTGGCTTTTTCCAACGTGATTTTGGCGGTCCGGTCGGCGGTCTGCAGGGATTCCTGTTGCCGTGGCAGAGTGGTTTCCAGGGTGTGCTTGGTCGACTGTTCGGTCAGATGCAGGCGCAGCTCGGCGGATTTCACCGCGAACTGCTGGCGCTTCAGGACGATCTCCTCGGTTTCGTCCGTGATGTCGTCGGCCTGGTACATCTTCTTCAGTTGCGCCAGTTCCTCCTTCTCGCCGTCCAGCCGTTGGCCGGCCGCTTCCAGGGATTCCTTCACCTGGTCCTGGCTGGCCTTCAGATCGATTTTGTTGAAGTAGTCGAGGTCGTCCGCGGCGATTTTCGCGCCGCGCTGCGCGGCCTCCAGCTTGAGCTTGGTTTCCTCCTCCAGCTTGGTGAAAGCGAGCTCACGGCTGGCGAGCGCCAGGGTCAGAGCGTCCACCGCACGCTTCTGGTCCACCAGCTTGCGGTCGATCCCCTCGCGGTCGAATTTCACCAGCACGTCGCCCTTTTTCACCGCGCTGCCATGCGGCTTGATTTCCAGGATTTCCCAGTCGGCCCAACTGGCCGGATCGACCGCGACCGCCACGGTTCTGGCCGGCAGAAGCGTCGCGCTGAAGGAGCGCTCCACGCGGAACGGTTTCATTGCGACGGTGGTCTCACCCGCGGTGGCGGCGGTGCAGAGCAGGGTGAGGGCCAGGAGATGATGGGTGGCTTTCATGGGATGGATCCGGGGAAGGAGATCGCGGGCTCGCGGGAGGAAGGAAGAGAGTGATACTCAGGCTTGGCCGCTGCCTTTTCGTCCGAGCCAGACGAAATGAAGGCGGGGCCGGCGTGCATTGGGAATCGCATCGATTTCGTGACGGACCACTTCAAATCCGGCGCGGGCCATGCGGCGTTCGGCGTCGCGGATCGGGCGGGAGCAGCCGATTCCCAGCAGGCCGCCGGGCTGCAGGGCGTCATACGCCGCACCGATCCAGCGCGCATCATCGATCAGGAGCTTGCCGCGCGGGGTCAGGGGCGCCGTATCGGCGTGGACCAGCACAGCATTCAGCGTACCGGCGTACTGGTGGAGCGCCGCCGGGCTGACATCGGTCTCCACTTCCACGCGGGGGTCCTTGGAAAAGGTGCTGTCGGGGAAAAATTCGCGCTGCCACTTCACCAGTTCCACCTGGGGCTCGGCGACGATGAAGACGCCGCGCTTCTGCTGCAGCGTCTCGGCGACTCCGGCCAGCAGTTCTCCCAGGCCCAGACCGGCGATCCAGACCTTGGGCTGGCGAGCGGAGCGGCACGGCGCGCAGGCGATGTTTGCCAGCTCGCGCTCGGTGCGGGCGGTGGCGGGACCGGCGATCTGGACGCCGCCGGTCTGGAGATAGTAACGGCTGTCATGTTCCTGCAGGGAGAGAACTTCGCCGCTGGGCAGTGTGACTTCGGCGAGGGTGATTCGGGGCTTCATGGTCCTGGCGCGTGGGACTGGATTGGTAAATGACGGTTGATATGTCCATCGAAGCCGCAGGCTGGGCTCCAACAGATCGTGGCGGATCTCCCCTGGCGGCCGGTTCCGGCGGCTTCCCGGAGGTCTTTCCCGCAGCTCTTCTTTAAACTCAAGTCCCTGACAAACAACAACCCCGGCGTAGAGGCCGGGGTCGTTGTTTTTGGATTTGTAGACTTGCGTGGGGCACCGCAGCCGGGAGGAGGCGGTGCCCTGGCATCATTAGAGTCCGCCCTTGAGGGTGGAGGAAGCCTTGAAGCCCACGGACTTCGAAGCAGCGATCTTCATGGATTCACCGGTCTTCGGGTTGCGTCCCATGCGGGCTGCACGCTTCTTCACCTCGAAGGTGCCGAATCCGATGATCTGGACTTTCTTGTCCTTTTTGATTCCCTTTTCGATGGAACCAAGGACGGCAGCGAGAGCGTCTTCGGCGGCGCGCTTGGTGGCGTCCTTACCGAGGGCTTTTTGGACGGCTTCAACGAGTTCAGCTTTGTTCATGGCGAGCACGGTATTGCGGTGCCAGTCGTTGTTTGGCAAGCTAAAATAAAAGTGCTCTAACGCTTGATCTCCCTAGAGCCACGGGCATTGGAGCGCCTCCGGCCCGGGCGGGAAGATTCGTTTTTACCATACATCTAGTAACTCGATTCCGCCCCCTCCGGCCGCATTTTCCATCTCCCGGTTCCGGCTTTTCCCGGGACCTCCTGTGACACCTCCGTCACGGTATTCCGGAGGTCGCCGGGGCAGCTTGAAACACTTCGTCGCGGGAGCATTTACTAGAAATATCGTATTTCAGAACGGCTTCGGCCCGCTCCATTCGCCACCCGCTCCGGCGGCCCTGCCGGAGAGGGGGCTGAAACCGCGCTCATGAATGAGCGGCATCGCGGTTTTTCCTTTAAGATCAAGGCTTGGAGAGTGGACGAACCGCGCGATGCAAGCTGGAATGGACCCCGCCTGCTGTTAGGGTCCGTCACGGGCCGCCCTGTGGCCGCGCGCGATCACAGGGCGGCTCCCACCCCGGCGGCTCGCGCCACTCCCCCGGGAATACCCTGCTGCGATCTACCAGATAAGCCGTAGATGGCGGCACGGCATGGTCACGCCGCCCGGCCGTGGCGGTGGAACCGAAGGGCAGTCAGCTTATTGTTAGATCACCTGTACCCGCCCTGCGGGCGCGTGGTCTTCCGGTCGCGCCCCGGTGGATTTCCGCAGTCCCGCGGGCGCCCTTTTCATGACAGAATTCGGCGAAAGGATCCGTCCGCGCCCGTTTTGTTTTCCCTCTCCGGCAGCTCTCCCGCCCGTTCCGGCCGGTGAAATCGGCCGCGGAAGGTCTTTTTCCTGCCTGCGACCTCGGCTGAAAGCCCTGGAGCGATGCCGCGGAATATCCCATCTCCGCCCTTTTCTGGCACGGCCCATGCAACGCGTTTGGATTCCATTTCAAGCCTCTGCCGCCTTCCGGTTGGCCGCAGAGACGTGCAGCAGACCGGCGTCCGACGTGCCTCCCGGGAGAACCTCCCGAGGAGCACGTCTTTTTCGTTTCACACGGGATTTTTTGATTAGGGTTTGCGGATCTTCGCCAGACCTTCGGTATTTCCGCAAAAACGGAGCCATTCCGGCGCGAATTAAAGCACTTGTTGCAGGCCAATTATCAACGAGTTACAGAGCTTGTGAAATTTTTCACAAATAGCTCTTGCGCCGTTACAAAAAGCTTTGATACAGCCGCCGCGCGCTTTCACAAAGCGCTTCACGACATGTTCCGTCGCATCAGTCTCATCCTTCCGCTCCTGCTCGTGTGCTTCTGCTACACGGCTCCCGCATTTGCCGCCGGGCCCGGCGAGCATGCCGCCGTGGAGGCGCCGGCTCACCCCGGGGCCGAAGGCGCTGCCGCCGCCGCGGAGCCTGCCGGACACGCGGAACATGCCGCCGGCGAGGAACACGAAACCCTCCCTCTCTACGCCGAACCGCTGCACCACAGCTTGCCGATCAACAACTCGATGATCATGGTCTGGCTGAGCGTCGGCATCATCGTCCTGTTCTGCCGCATGGCGACCAAGAAGATGTCGCTGATCCCCGCCGGTGCGCAAAACTTCGCCGAGTGGGTCATGGAGTCGCTCTACGACTTCCTGGGCAACCTGATGGGCAAGCATCTCGTCCAGCGCACCTTTTGGTTCTTCGGCAGCATTTTCTTCTTCATCCTGGTCAACAACTACCTGGGCCTCATCCCCGGCGTCGGCACCCTCGGCAGGGTGATGGCCGATCCTGAAGGCCACACCCGCTTCGTGCCCTATCTCCGCGGCGCCAACGCCGACATCAACGTCACGGCGGCCATGGCCTTCACCTTCGCCCTGCTCTGGTTCTACTGGGCGATCACGGAGAACAACATCAAAGGCTTCCTTGCCCATATCTTCGCCCCGAAGGGCAAGTTCGACGGCATCATGAAGCTGGTGATGATCCCGATTTTCCTGTTCGTCGGCGTCCTCGAACTCGTCTCCATCGGTGTCCGCCCGGTGGCCCTGACCTTCCGTTTGTTCGGCAACATCTACGGCGGCGAGCAGACGATGGAAGCTCTGATGCATCTGGTTCCCAAGCAGTTGGCCTTCCTTCCGGCGCTGCCATTCTATTTCATGGAGCTCCTCGTCGGCTTCGTCCAGGCGCTCGTCTTCACCCTGCTCTGCGCGATTTTCCTCAAGCTCATCTGCGACCACGGCGACGACCACGCCGAAGGAGAAGAGCACCACTGACCCTTTCAGCGTCTTGACCATGGCCAGACCGTGGAAGACGCCGGAAACCCCAACATCCCACTAATTAATCAGACCATGATTACCAAAGCATTCGCAGTCGCCTTCGCCGCTCTCGGCGGTGGTCTCGGTATCGGCATCCTCGGCGCCAAGTCCGCTGAAGCCACCGGCCGGAATCCGGGCGCAGCCACGCCGATCCTCGTGATTTCGATCATTCTTGCAGCGCTTATCGAGGGTATCTTCATCCTCACCGCCTTCGCTGTTCCTTTCAATTAAGTTTATTTGCCGCGCGCGTCGTCCTGCGG
>JAQGPE010000464.1 GCA_028293225.1 Akkermansiaceae bacterium
GCGTTGCTCCCCTTTGGCACTCGTGGTCGCTGGCGGTGGATGCGGTTCTCAAGGGAAAAGACGGCTCTTCTCTTTCCGATGCCGCAGGGATCGAATTTCACCGCCTGCTGGTCGCCGCGCCCGACTGGTTTTCACAGCGGAGGCCATGACTCCCGGGACTGCGAGACAGTATTTCAGGGGGAAGGGAACTTGCTGATGGCTCTGATTGAGGGTGTTGCCGGAGCCGAAGCATCTGTCCCACATTCTTCACCTCAGAAGCGTTCTTCTGTCTTCAATTCGGAAATCTCTGGATCCGTGCCAAACGGATGCCAGGCACGTCAGCCCGCGCTTTGATCGCCTCGACCGCCATTTCATGGCAGCCCTTCACCTGGCCGCGACCATGATCCGGTTGCGACGAATGTCGATTCAGGCTAGCCTGCCATCATGAAAAAGTGGTGTGGGCTACAGGCTTTGACTCTTGGGTTTGCAGTGCTGAGCGCCTCGATCGCCGCAGCCCAGGACACCGCTCCCGTTCCCGCAATTCCCACCAAGCTGAAGTTCTACGAAGGCGGGCACCTCGGCTCCAGCGAGTGGGTCGAGCTCCAGGACCAGGGCACCGTCACCTACCGGCATTCCATTCTACGCGATCACTTCGACGCCGACGAAAAAATCCCGGTCGACGCCGCAAAGTGGCAGGCGTTCCGGACCGCACTCGATCAGGCCAAGGTCTGGGACTGGAAAGAGTTCTACTCGGATCCGCACATTTTCGATGGCTCGCAGTGGGAACTCACGGTGGAATACGCCGATCGCCGTATTTCCGTCATGGGCAACAATGCCTGGCCGGACGACGAACAATATAGGCAGATGAAAGCAGGCCTGAAGGCTCTGACCGGCATCAACTTCGGCGGGCCGAGGCTCAATCTCCAGATGTTTAGTTATAGCCCCGGCGATCGCAAGCCGGCGATCCAGGGCGCCAGCGACACGACACGGGCTCCCCACGGGCTCGGAAATGTCTACGCCCCGGAAATCATGAACCGTCGCGCCCGCCTGATGATGTGGTTCGGCGGACAGGGTCAGGACGGGCACGACCGCATCCATCTGGCCATTTCCACGGACGGGGTGAAGTGGGAGCAGAAGGGCGTCGTGCTGGAGGACCCCGCCGCGAATCACGTGAATGACCCCTCCGTGGTGGAAAAGGACGGCACGCTCCACATGTTCTATACCCGGGCCGGCGCTGGAATCACCGACGAAATCGCCCTCGCGACCTCTCCCGACGGGGAGCACTGGGAGCAACGCGGCGTGGTCTTTCCCAGGGTCCGGAAGGCGCCTGGGACTCGCTGGCCGTCGGCCGGCCCTCGGTGCTCTATTCCGATGGACTGTTCCGCATGTGGTATGACGGCCGCAAGGATCTGCCCCTGGGAGCGCCGGACGACAAGGCGCCGAAGTCCGCCGACTCACACCGCTCCGTCGGCTATGCGACCTCCCCCGATGGCATCCACTGGGAACGCCGTACCAAGCCGGTGCTCGGTCACGATGCCGGCGGCGTTCACGTCTGCCGCTTCAAGGATCACCTCGCCATGGTCATCGAATCCCGCGACGGCACCCTGGCTTGCACCAGTGCTGACGGGATCACCTGGGGCAAACCTGAGATGCTCGCAAAGCGATTGGAGAAACAGCCCGTTTCAGAGGATTTCGGCCACGTCACCCCGTTTCTCCTGCCCGACTCCCTTGGCAACGGCGCCACTCTCTTCTACGGCGCTGCGTCGAAGAAGGCGTGGGACGGCAATGCCATCTGCCTGCTCAGACTCGGAGGGAAGGCGCAGGAGATCCTGCTGAAGTGATGGCGGCAACGGAGGGGGGCACCTGTGGAAACGAAGCCTCTCCCACCGATTTTTGACAAACCCGGCTCCGGGCGGCATTGAGAACATGTCCCTTCGCATTCCAGGCCATGGCACTCATCGACACATTCCTGAAACTGATGGTGGAGAAGCGCGCCGAGCGGCTGGTGATCGTGTCCGACGCGGTCCCCTATCTCCTGAAAGCGGGCGAGCCGATCGAGCTGTCCATGCCTTCCCTGCGCGCCGACATGGTCCAGCGGGTCTGGCGGGAAATGAGCGGTCAGGAACCCGGCGTGGAACCCTCGGATCTGCGGCGCGAGGGGACCTTTCACGACGCGGAGGGGATCGGCTTTGGCTTTCACGTCCACCCTTCCGACGCCGACTGCCGCATCGAGGTTCACGCCCTCGGCGCCACTCCGCCTTCTGAGCCAAGCGGCTTCGACGACGCTTTGGAAACCGCCGTGGCGGCCTTCACGCGCCCGCCCGAACCAAGCCCTTCTGAAGCGCCTGTGCACGCCCCCGCCGCCCGCTCCCCCATCGATCTGCTGGCCATCATCGACCAGGCGATGAGCGGCGAAACGTCCGACATTTTCTTCTCCACCGGCAAGCCCCCGCGGGTGCGGCGGAACAGCGCCATCGTCCGGCTCGACGTCGATGCCCCCACCAGCGCGCAAATCCTGCAACTGTTGCCCGACGAACCCGCGCATCGTGAACTGGAGCGCAGCGGCAGCGCTGACTTCGCCGTGCGCTGGGAACTCTCCAGCGGCAGCCGCCGTTTCCGGATCAATGTCTTCCGCCACCTCGACGGGCTCGCCGCGGCGCTGCGCCCGGTCCGCCAGCGCATCCCCTCGCTCGCCGAACTGGGGCTGCCGGAGTCACTGCTCGACCTGGTGAATTTCCCCAGCGGCCTCGTGCTGATCACCGGCACCTCCGGGTCGGGGAAATCGACCACTCTGGCCGCGCTGATCGACCACCTCAACCGGACCCGCGCCCGCCATATCATCACCCTCGAGGACCCGGTCGAGTTCGAGCACCGCGAGGTCCAGTGCCTGATCCATCAGCGCGAGGTCGGGGCGAACATGGAAAGCTTCAGCACCGGCCTGCACGCCGCCCTGCGGGAAAATCCCGACGTGATCCTGCTCGGCGAGCTTCGCGACCTGGCCACCATTTCCGCCGCCTTGACCGCCGCCGAAACCGGCCACCTGGTGCTGGCCACGTTGCACTCCGGCAGCGCCAGCTCCGCCATCGGCCGCATCGTCGATGTCTTCCCGGGCCACCAACAGGCCTTCATCCGGATCCAGCTCGCCTCGTCGCTGCGGGCCGTGCTTTCCCAGCGCCTGGTGCCCACCCGCAGCAAGGGCGTCATCCCCGCCATCGAGAAGCTGCTCGTCACTCCAGGCATCGCGAATGGCATCCGCGAGGGCCACGACCACCACATCCGCAATGCCATGCTGACCGGCTCCGAAGAGGGCATGATCACCCTGGAGCGCTCGCTCGCTTCCCTGGTGAAGAAGGGCACGATCGACCGCGAGACCGCCGTCCGCTACGCCGTGGACCAGAAGGCGCTCTCGCACCTGCTGGAGTGAAATGCAAAGAGCCCCGAAGGGGCGAAATGAGCCGTCTCTTCCCCTCACCGGTCACCCACGCCGACCCGCACGCCGTGAGTCGCAGCTTGGACCTCGACCTTGTCCGGATTGCCGTCCGCCGCCGGAGTTGTCTTGAACGAGCCGGAACCCGCAAAGGCGGAGACCGAGCAGCTGGACAGAACGAGCAACGGCAGTAGCAGCAGGCAGAGCAGCTTCTTCATGGCGCGCAGCCTAGCTCAGTTCCGCCGTCTTCTCAACAACAGCGGAATCCCCGCCGCCAGTCCCAGCAGCGCGGAGGAGGCCTCCGGCACCGTCTGCCTGAAGACATACAGCACCGGTGACTCCGAGGTGATGTAGAGATTCCCCGCATCGTCCATGGTCACGCCTTCCAGGTTGTTCTTGCCCAGAAAGGACAGGTCCAGCGTGCCGAGCACCTGGCCGGAGCGGTTGACCTCGACCAGCTTGTTCGACTGTTGGCTGATGATCAGGAAATTCTGCCCCTCCGGCTTCTGGTCAAAGGCGTGGGAGTTCGACAATGCATAGATGTCGGAGAGATCGCCCAGGCCCAGCCCGGCAGGACTGAAGGGATTGGTGATCACGGAAGTACCACCGCCGGCGTAGTTCTGCACCTGGTAGATCGCCTGGTTGTTCTTCTCCTTCACCGCCCACAGGTCGCCGGTCAACGGGTCCAGGGTCAGACCCTCGATGCCGTCGTTGTTGGCGAAGGGTCCCAGCGCCAGCGGCGAGGAAGCCGACTGAAAAGCCACGCCGCCATCCGCATACGTGACGCGGTCGATGGTCTGGATGCGCTCCTCGGCGATCAGGAATTTACCAGGACTGTAGTAGGCCAGCGCCTCCGTGTCGGCAAAGCCGCTCAGGCCCATGCTGCCGCGGTACTGCCCGGTCAGGCCGACCTCGACGATGTAGTTCGCCGTGTCCCCCATGACGTAGAGGCTGTTGGTCGAGCGGTCGTAGGCGATGCCGGAGGTCTCCGCGGCCTCCGGCGTGGGCAGCGCATACTGCCCGGCCAGTGTGTAGGTGGAGAGCGAAATGGCGGCGCCTGCGGGAGCCGCCAGCAACAGCAACGGCAGCAGTGAGGCGAAGGGGAGAAAGCGGGAGGTTTTCATCTTCGAGGGGTTTTCGGGAGTTCCGGACCGGGCCGGATCACAGATACTGGGTCAGGCCTTTCACCACAGCCTCATCCAGGCGGCGCGCGAGGGCGACGGTCAGGGCGACCAGGTGCAGCTGGTCGTCGATGTCGATCACCGCATTGTGAGAGTGGATGTAGCGGGCCGGAACGCCGAGCACCACGGAGGGGATGCCCTCGTTGGCCAGGTGGAAGGAGCCGGCATCGGTGCCGCCGCTGCGGCGCACCGTGACCTGGTGCGGGATGTTCTCCTCGCGCGCGGTGCGGATCGCCAGCTCGGCCAAGCGCGGATTCATGATCGCGCTCGGGTCGTAGAGCCGGATCTGCACACCCCCGCCGAGACGGCCCTGGCTGTCGGCGCGGGAAAAGCCCGGCGTGTCATCGGCAGGCGGACCCTCCAGCACGATCGCCACGTCCGGCTTGACGAAATGGGCGGCCGTCTTGGCCCCGCGCAGGCCGACCTCTTCCTGGACCGTGCCGGCCAGGATCAGGTGGTTCGGGTGCGGTCCGCCGGCCAGGATCTGGCCGGCCTGGATCGCCCCGGCCATGCCGACGCGGTTGTCGAAAGCCTTGGCCAGGTAGTAGCCGGGCTTTTCCATGGCGGTGAAGGCGGACAGCGGCGCGACCGGATCGCCCAGGGAAATGCCGAACTCGCTCTCGACCTCGTGCCGCGAGGCGCCGCCGACATCCACGAACATCTGGTCGATGGTCATGACTTGCTTGCGGACGGCTTCCGGCAGGAAATGCGGAGGCTTTGAGGAAATGACGCCGAGGATCTTTTTGCCGCTGCGGGTGCGGATTTCGACCCGCTGAGCCAGCAGCACGTGCTCCCACCAGCCGCCGACCGGCTGGATCTGCAGGAAGCCGTCGTGGGTGATGTTCTGCACCAGGAAGCCGACCTCATCCATGTGCCCGGCGATCAGGACCCGCGGCCCGGCGCCCGGCAACTCGCAGAAGACCGAACCGGTCCGGTCGGTGGACAGCGCGCCGTACTCCCTGAGCTCGCGGGCGAAGATGGACCGGACCTCTTCCTCATGACCCGAAACCGAGTGGGCCTCCGTCAATTCCTGCAACAGGGAAACAGCCTTTGCGTGCACGGAGTGACGCTAACGTCACGGGTGCTGAAGGCAATGCGGATCGGGTGGAGGCGGAGTTCAAAGAGCGCCGCAGGTGCGAAATGAGACAGCC
>JAQGPE010000522.1 GCA_028293225.1 Akkermansiaceae bacterium
GCAGAAACAAAGCGATCGGTTTCATTGGCCGTTGGTTCCTGGGGGATTTCCTGCGGTGGGCTTGTCGGCGGCCTCAGGCGCGGGGGTATCATCGGCGGAGTCGGGGGCTGGCGTAGTCTCGCCGCTGCCGCCGCTCACCGAGGGGACGTACCATTGATCCACCACCACGGTGCAATCGATCTTGGTATCGTCATCGCGCTGAGGGGAAAGCTGCAGGTGGGTGACCGCGCGGAGTTGCTCAGGCGTTTGCAGCCGGTCGAGCCAGCGATAGAGGCCCTCTTCCATGCCGTTGACCACAAACTCCACCTTGGCGCGGTTGAAATTCACACCCTCGACCAGCGGGAGAATCCGGCGGCGCTTGACCGTCAGCTGGTTGCTGGCCGCTTGATTGTCCATGAACCGCTCCAGCTCCGTCTGGACCGTTTGACCGGCCTTCGGCTTCGGCAGGTGGCTTTCCACCCAGTCCATTTCCTCCGATACCGTGCCATACTTCTCCTGGTAGTTGCGGGCTTCGTTGAGCTGGTTCTGAGCTTTTCTCAGATCGCCCGCCGATTTCTGCTTCTGGTCGAGGAAGAGCTTATAGCCGAAGAAATTGACGACTATGAATAGCGCGATGCCGAAGAAGATGATGAGTTTCTTTTCGCGTTCGCTCATGAGGGAAGGGTTGCCTGAGAAAAAGCCGCGGGGGAGGGAATTTGTCGGTGCATCATTTCTTTAATGTGCCTGTGAAGTTGAAATCCCACCCTTTCGGCGAGTTCACGGCCGGTGGAGTATTCCAATCGTAGTCGGTCAGCAGATTTCCGGTTTGACTGAGGCTGAGGCTGAACTGGTTGATCGGACCCACTTCCTGGGCATCGCCACTCAGCTTGATTTCGCCGTCGCCGACTTCCGCGCTCTTCAGCCGCAGTTTCCCGGTGAGGGGAATGGCTTTGACCACGCGGAACATCAGTTCAAGCGGAGACCGTGAATTGTTCACGACCGGCTCCAGCTCCCCCCACACCGACACGTGATGGTTGTAGGCCGCGATGTCGCTGGCTGGGGCGGCCCGGTTGGCATCCGCCTGCAGGCGTTTGATCTTCTGGTTTTCCTGGTAGAGGCCGTAGCCGAGCCAACCTGCCAGTCCGAGGTAAACGAGAACCAAAGCAGCGATCCCGAGCCCCTGCTGCTGGCGGGCACGCGCGATCCGGCGGGCCGCGCGCACGTCGGCCGGCAGAAGCTTGCTGTGAGGCTGGGGAAGCCGTGGATCAGGGCGGGGTGAAAGCCGGGCCGGAATGCCGAGGCCCTCGGCGAGAGCGCCGGTGGTGCCCTGATCGGACCAGACCTGAACCTGCTGCGGGCGCAGGGCGAGCCCCTGGATCGCCAGCTGACTCATCGCCAGTTTGATCTCCCGCAGCACCGAGGCGTCCGGATCGGCAGTCTCCGAGGAAGTCGCCTGCGCGTAGAGCAGCCTGCCCTCCTTGTAGAAAGCGAACACCCAGCGGCCGAACTCAACCCAGGCAGCGACCGCGTCGCCCTCGACCGAAAAGGCGCGGGCGGAAAGGTCGAACTCCTTCGGACCCCGGGGAGGCAGTTCTCCTTCCCCCGGCGACTTGAGCACCACCGCAAGCAGGGTGGAGTTCTCCTCCTCCTTGCCAACCAGAAAGGTATCGATGAGCTGTCCCGCCATCGGATCCCAGCGGACACCCAGCCTCTCCGCATGCATGGCCGAGAGGTCGCCATACAGCGACTCGTCCGCACTGGATGCCTTGAAAGGCAGCGCATACCAACCCTTCACCGGGAAAAGCATCGTCAGATGCCCCGCGGGAAGATTGGCGATGTCCGCTGCCCGCGGGGTCTCGCTTTCCGATTGGCGCGCGTAGGCGCCATCGGCTCCTTGTTTCCATAACTCCCATCCCTTGGTTCCAGGGACGAGCAGCGACATTTCAGATGGTTTGCTCAAGGGATGACTTCTTCGGTTCGTTCCAAAACAGCCGGTCGGCCGGTGCGGTTGCGCAGAATCAACACGATTCTGCGTTTTGCCCCGGCAACGGTGCCGGTGCTCTCCAGACGCATGGTTGGATCGTTCACGGTGAGCCGGGAGGTGATATTGGGACGGGTCTGCGCGTCGATGCCGATTGCCGTCAGCGCCGACGCAAGGTCGGGAAAGGGCTTGTCGTCCTGCGTGTCGCGGATCCCGTCCGGTCCGATGACCGCCTGTGGGATGACATCAGCCTGTTCGACCGGGATTTCGGCCGCTGCCGCGATCAGTTCCGCGGAGGCCTCGTTGAGATCGAGGTTGCCCGAACTCCAGATGGTGAACCAATCCCGCCAGTCGGGCTTCAGCGCCTCGACCTTGTCCATGCCGCGGACCATCCGCATTTCCTCCAGATTGTAGAATGGGCGGTTGAACGGCTGGTTGATGCGGCCCTGGTCGAGGTACCATTTCGACTCCGCTCCGTTGGTGCTCACCTCGTCGTTGGTGTCGATCCAGTCGGTCAGAGCGTCGATCTGCGCCTGGGCCTCATCGATGCTCAGCCCCCAGTCGCCGAAGATCTTCTGAAGGAGCTGCTTGTCGCCCTTCATCAGGATCGCATTGATATTGAACTTCTGACCCTCGGAAATGATCCGGGCTTCGAAGCCTTCGCCGGTTTCGTCCGACATCTGGTGCAGCAGTGGATCGGAGCGCTTGATCGCCGGATTGGCCGCCACGGCGATGCCCATCTCGGCCAGCTGGCGGGCCCGGAAGCCATGGATCTGCGCCCCGGCGATTTCCGAATCAAACTCCACCACCTGGATGGCGGTCATCGCGGCGAGCGCGAGAATCGAAATCAGCCAGATCACCGCAAGCAGCGCCGAGCCGCGGGGCGAGCCCTGTCGCTTGGAAAATCTCAGTTTCATCGGCTTCAAGGTTTGGGTCCTGGACGGGGACCAGGGTGCGGAGGATTGGGATTATTGGGATCCGGATTGGTCCGCGGGGGCTGATTCCCCCCGGGAGTGACCACTCCCCCACCCTGCCGGGCCTGCTGGGTCAGCTGGCGCATCATCACTTCCGGATCCTGCTTGGGAGTGATCCAGAAAATCTGCCGGATCACCTCGCCATTGGCTCCGAAGGCAATTTTCAACTCCACCTGAAGG
>JAQGPE010000580.1 GCA_028293225.1 Akkermansiaceae bacterium
TGCCGGAGCCGCCGCAGTCAACGTCGCAGTGCCGACCACATTCGTGACGGTCAGACTGAGATTGGTGGCCTCAGCCACAGGGATGTCGATGAAGCCTTTCAGAGTGGTGAACTCATGCTGGGAAGACGCCCCCCATTTCGCTACTACGGTGACCGGCGTAGTCACGTCCCCGGCGCTCACCGACCAGTGAAGCCGCACCTGGCTGGTGGAGGGCAGCGTGGTCGCCTCGAAGCCCAGGACCACAGGAGCGGTCACCTGCTGGTAAGTGACCGTGGCGTCGGCGGTAGAGGCCGCTCCCCCGCTGCGCGTCGCGGTGACCCGGTAGGCCGTGGTTGCGGTCGGCGTGACGGTCACCTTCGCCGTTCCATCCACGACCGGAACGGTTCCGACCCCATGATCGATCGAGACCGCGGTCACGTCCGAACCCACCTTCACGGTCAGCTCAGCGGACTGCCCCGTCGATACCGCGGCCACGGAGCTGCCGAAATAGAGAATGCCGGAAGTCTTTGCATACCAGCCATTTCGATGAGCCTGAACCCTACTGTCGGTGAAGTCACCGTTCTTGTCGGGATCGTCCAGCAGCGACGGATAGACAGCCACGTCATCGATATCGCCGTTCAAAAAATTTCCCGCCAGAGTCTTCGCGGAACCGATGACCCAGTTGCCATCGGAGGCTTCCAGAATCACATCCGGACCGCTGATCGAGCCGATCGGCTTGCCATCCAGATACCAGCGGATCGTCTGACCCGCGGCATCCGCCACCAGTACGACATGGCCCCACAAGCCGGGCTGCAGCTTGTCCGAGGCGAGCCGCGATGTCCCCCCCGCCAGATTGGTGTAGAGGGTGCCATCCGGCTGAACGCCGAGAATGATGCGACCGGTGCCGTTCACATCGGTTTGCGCCAGCAGCACCTCATTCGCGGTCGATCCCGCTTTGTGCCGCACCACTGCCTCGACCGTGAATCCTCCGTGGGTCTCGCCCGGAACAAGCAATCCGGGATTCAAAATGGAACTGCCGGTGACCGCGCTGGCTCCCAGGAAACTGCCTGCGCCATCGATGAACCCGGTCGAACCCGCGATCAGGGCGCCGAACAGCACGCCGTCGTGGTTCACGGAATTGGGCGCTGAATCGACCACCAGCGACGAGCCGGGCGCGTCATTAAAGCGATACCACGCGGCAGGCGCATCGGCCAAAACGACACTGGAAAACGAGGTGTCCGCTTCCAGATTCGAGACCGCCGAAACCGAGCCGGTGGCGTTGGTCGCAACCAGCGTGAAATGCGTGTCGGCGCTGGAGACATCCGCAAATCCCGTCAGCCCGGGAGCGGTGTAGACCACCTGATTCGAGTTATTCCGGACCACCACGGTGGTCGGATTCGCCAAGCCTCCTTCCGAGACATTCCAGTGCACGCGCACCGAGCCGGCAGTCTGCGACCTGGTCACCGCAAAACCTTTGATGAGAGGCGCGGTGAGTTGCAGCGCGGTCACCGAATTCGCATTCCAGAAGAGAGCACGGCTGATCTGCCCGGCGAAGGAAGAGGTGTTGTCGACATCGAAGGGAGCCCCCTTGACCGAGTCCTTGCCGGCCAAGCCGCCGAGGTTGTCACGGCCGATGGTCTTAACCCCCAGGGTGTCGTTTCCCGACCAGTTGCCGGGCGTTCCCGAGATCGAAAACGAATTGAAGACCACCGTCCCACCGTCTGGCACAGCCTTCAGTTCCAAGGTCCCCGCCTGGTTCCAGGAAACGGAAAGAGAATATGAGGTCCCCGCCTCCAATTTGCCGATCGAGCTTTGCAGCGCCAGAGTCGGCAGCGTGGCGTCGTTCAGAGAGGAAGGAACCTGGGCGTCCCCGGAACCTTGTTTGCCCACGAACGTCGGGACGCCGTCGATCAGATAAAGCCCTGAACCGTTGGAGGTCGCGCCGATCTCAATCAGCAGCCGGGTGCCCGCCAGGTCTTCCGCAAGAGGGGCAAAGGCAACATTGAACGTGAAGCCCAGTTCGTGGCGATGTGTGTTCGCCGGATCGTCATCGATCAACGGCACGCCGGATTTGTTGTTCGCTGTGCCAGGACCATTTCCCGCATCATTGACGATGCCTTTGACATCGCTGTCATAGAGCGCCGTCGCAGGGTCCAGATTCACCAAAATCGCAGATGATGCGGGTGACAGAACGATGCCGTGGATGGCCGCAATTTGGAGCGCGCCTCGAAACTTGTTCATCGAAAGTAGATTAATTGGTGTGCTTTAGAGTGCCGAAATTCCCGCCTTGCGATCAGCATCGGCGGGACGAAAGCGTCGTCTCTCAGTCCAAGTCGGAAATCCCATTCAAATGGGTCTTCCCTTTCGGCATCGAAGGATGCCAAGCACATCTGCCCCCACAGGCTCAACGTCGCCGGACAAGGCCTTCTTCCAGGAAGAAGGCGCTGCTCGGCGCCCCAATCATTACTTTTTCACCAAAGGTAGTCAAGTATCTTTTGGATCGATGATTACTTAACTCTATTTCAAGGACTTACACCGTAGAATCGTCTGGAAATCCTACCGGGTGGGCAAAATTACCAGGCACAGGGAGAGACTCCGGTGACGCGGGCAAAAATGCGATTTCTCAGATGGGTGGCGCGCGCCATGCCATTGGTTGGCGGGTGTCGTTCACTTCATTGGCGTAGTCGAATCCACCTCACAGCAGTGGCACTATCCGCTTCCTGGTTCATCACGGTGAGCTGGCGGTCATCACTGGCACGATAGACGGAAGCTTGGCAGGATCACGGCTCTATTCCCGCCATGGCTGGTTCCTCCGCCAAAATCCCTCTTACCCTGCATGACTGTGCCGGAGATCCTTCATCCCGTTCCAAGGAGCGATGAAGATGGACCTTCCTCACGTCGTCGTCGTGATCATGGCGCAAATTACAGCGGTGGACAGAAAGCGCCGGTTCGTGAAGCCACTGGCCGTGCTTGTGGCGGTGGGGCTCGTGCTTCCTTCATGCAGTGATCTCCGCAGGGATCCCCGGTCCCTGGCTCCCGCTTCCAGCAACCACCCCTGGGCCTCGGATGCCGTCCCCATCCTGGGCCACGAGGTACTGAGCGTTTCGGAGCAGGACCACCACCTCGCGGCCCACAGTCTGGACACCGGCAGAACCTACTCGCTGCCCGATCTGGTCGATCTCGCCCAAAGCCGGAATGCCTCGACCCGTGCCGCGTGGGAAACGGCGCGTGCGACCGCCGCATCCATCGGCATGGCAAAGTCCCAGTACTATCCCCTGCTCGCCATCGCCGCGAGTTCCGGCGGCGGCTATTCCAACAGCAAGATCCGCATCGATGCGAATCTGGCGGAACTGGCCAAGCGCAACGACCTGCTCGGCGCGCTCCTGGGCGGAAACGCCTCCTCGAATGCGAGTCTCAACCTGGACACCTCGGCGGACTACAGCAGGTCGGTGGCCGGGCTGGATCTTAAGTGGCTGCTATTCGACTTCGGAGGACGCCGGGCCACGCTCGACGCCGCCCGGAAAGCGACGCTGGCCGCCAATCTCTCCTTCAATGCGACCCACCAGTCGCTCACCTATAAGGTGGTGGAAGCCTACGTGCTCTATGAAGCGGCCAGAAGTGAAGTCCAAGCTTCCCAGGTCAGCGCGGAGAGTGCGCGGGGAATCCTGAAAGCCACTCAGGCCAAGGCTGACCACGGCCTGTCGACCGATCCCGAGTTGCTTCGCTCCAAGCAGGTCGCGGCGGAGTCCGACTACGCACTGACGACGGCCAACTCAAAACTACGGATGGCGTATGTGGATCTCGCCGAGGCCGCCGTCATCCCTCCGGGGGTGGAACTGAATATCGGTCGCCCTAACATCGCGCAAATGAGCGCGGGTCTGGAGAAACCACTGGATACCTACATCCGCCTGGCCCTCCTGAGACGGCCGGATCTCCAGGCAAAGCTTGCCGTCGTGCAGGCGCGGGAGGCGGAACTGCGCAAGGCCCGCTCCGCCGGCATGCCCACCGTCAGCCTGCTGGGCAGTGCGAGCTACACCGGCTTCGACAATGACATCCGCGGCAGCGGAGCACTGAAGGAAGTGGATGCCGACCTGCAAAACTACGGAGCCTTTCTCACCGTCCAGTGGCCGCTTTTCACCGGCGGCTACGAGGAAAACTCGGTCCGCGCGGCCGAGTCCACCCGGCGCGCGGCGGAGGAAGAACTCGCGCTCGCCCGGGACAAGGCCGTGGCGGACGTGTGGCGCGGCTACGTGAAGGCGAAGAACTCCATCTCCAGCCGGAGCGTCGCGGATGCGATGCTCGCCGCCTCCCGCGCATCCTACGACTCGGCGCTCGCCGGATACGATCGGGGAGTGGTCACCAACCAGGATCTGCTGCTGGCCCGGGGAGCCTATGCCAAAGCGCTCTATACGCGCTCGGAGGCCGACTCGGCGGTTCTTGGCGCTCTCGCCAGCCTCGCTCTCGGATCCGGCGATATCGAAGACGAACTGATCAAACGCTTCCGAAAATGAATGGATTCGCCCTCCATCGCCCGCTCCTCTACGCAGCCCTTCTGGCCTGCCCCGGCTGCACGCCCAGCCTTCCGCTGAGCGGAGCCTACTTCCCTGCCTGGATCGTCTGCATGATCGCCGGTCTCCTCGGCGCCATGGTCCTCCGCGGCCTCCTGGTTCTTCTTGGCATCGACCGGCATGTCGCACCGCGCATGCTCGCCTATCCCTGCATCATGCTGTCCCTGACCCTCCTCACCTGGCTGATCTTCCACTCCCGATGAATCCGGAACCCGATGCCTCCTCAACCACCGGCCTGGAGCCGCGGCCTGCTCCAAAGCTGGCGCCCGCCAACATGATCAGGAAAATCCTCGGCAGGATCATCGGCCTGGCGGCCATCCTCTCCGCGCTGGTACTGGGCGCCAAGGTCGCGAGCCAGACCGGCGCCAATCCCCAGTCCCGTGACGGCGTCATCCGCGCGAACGTCATCGGGATCGCACCCCGCGTCTCAGGGCCCATCCTGAGACTCCACGTGATCAACGATCAGATCGTCAAAAAAGGCGACGTGCTGTTCGAGATCGACCCGGAACCCTTCGAGTGGGCCGTGAAAAGCGCACGCGCCAACATCGATGCCGCGGACGGAGAACTGA
The DNA here is from genome assembly GCA_028293225.1 of Akkermansiaceae bacterium. Lineage (GTDB taxonomy): Bacteria > Verrucomicrobiota > Verrucomicrobiia > Verrucomicrobiales > Akkermansiaceae > Haloferula. The sequence goes on from JAQGPE010000580.1 coordinate 5,117, forward strand.
TCAATTCCAAGACCGGCATCGAAGCCCAGATCTCCCAGGCAAAGTCGGCGGAGGCCTCTCTGGAGAAAGCGAAGACCAGTCTCCAGCAGGCGACCGATTCCTACAACCGGATGGAGCCGCTCGCGAAGGATCGCTACGTCTCGGCCGAAACCCTCGACTCCGCCCGCTCGGCACGGGATACCGCCGCCGCCGCCGTCAGGATGGGCGAGTCCGAAGTCGCCGCCGCACACAGTGCCGTCAAGAACGACGCCCCGCTGTGGGCCAAGCGCAGGGCTGCGGAAGCCTCGCTGGGCCAGGCCGAACTCGCGGTCAGGGATTGCCGCGTGGTCGCCCCTTTCGATGGCCGGGTGGTAGGCCTCGGCATTTCGGAGGGGGCCTTCGCCACCGCCGGCCTGACCGTCATCACGCTGATCGACATGGGCGACTGGCACGTCGAGGCGAACTTTCTTGAGAACGATCTGCACCGCCTGAAGCCCGGCACCAAGGTCCGGCTGGAAATCATGACCGACGCCGCGACGACTTACGTCGGCAGGGTGGAAAGCGTCAGCAGCGGAGTCGCCCTATCTCCGGAGCCACCGTCGGCGCGCGCAAGCCTGCCGGTCGTGCAACGCGAACTGGACTGGGTGCGGTTGGCGCAGCGCTTCCCGGTTCGCATCCGCATCGAGCCACCACCGCCGGACGAGGTCCTGCGCATCGGCACGGTGGTCACGGCGACGGTTGAAAGCGAACGCTGACTCAGCTCGACGATGACCGCACGAGAATACGGCCGCTTCCTTTACCATGAGCTGAGCCCGTCGCCCTACCGCGCCCGCACCACGGCGCGCCTGACGCTGGGTGCGCTGCTGGTGATCACGGTCATGCTGGCTTTCAAGATGCCGCTGCTTTCCATCGGCCCCTATCTGCTCTTCCTCGGTGTGCAGCGTGACGGCTTCTTTTCGCGCGTCGCCATCTTCGCCTTCTTCCTGGTATTCCTCATCGTCAGTGGATTGCTCACCGGGCTGACCTTTGCCGCGTGGGACGATCCGTGGCTGAGGCTGCCGCTGACCGGGCTGCTTTTCTACGGTGGCTTTTATCTCATCCGCACCTTTGCGGAGCCGCGCCTGGTCACCGGCCCGCTGACCATCCTCAGTCTGGTCACCTATCTTTACGATCAGATCCCGAATCCAAATCTCATCTTCGATCAGATCGGCTGGCTTTGGGCGATCTTCGGCCTGATGGCGGTCACCATGCTGCTGATGCAGTGGATCATTCCGCCGCCATCGCTTTATCGCCTCTCCCGTCTGGACATGCGGGCCTATCTCGTCAGTGCGGAGCGGAAGCTGATCCAGCGCGCCTTTGTCCGCCCTGCCGCCTTCCCCGGCGAAGGCTTCGCACTGGAAAGATTGCTGGGCACGCTGAAGAAAGCAACCGGCTCAAAGGACCTGAGTGCCCGGCAGGGCAAAAATTGCCGCGATCTGGCCAGCGGCGTTGAGGCACTCGTCCAGGTTGCCGCTTCCCCGTCTGGTGCCGCGGGCCGCCCACTGCTGCTGAGCGCCGCCCGCAGAGTGCGGCAACTGCGCTTCCAGATCCTCTGGCCTGAAAGATGGCGCGGCGCTCCTTCCCCATCCGTGCCGTCCGTCTCGGAAACCGCACCGCTTCAGAAAAGCCTGCATGAACTGGACCTGATCCTGGAGCGCGCAAGGACCGACACCACGCCGCTTCCCAAGGCCGCCGTCCGTCTGGTCCCGGAGGACTTTACCACGAACCCAGAGTATCATCGCTTCGCTCTCCGGGGGACGCTGGCCACCCTGTTCTGCTATCTCTTCATGACGGCTGCCCACTGGGACGGCATCCATACCTGCATGGTCACCTGCATCATTACCGCGCTCGCCTCCGCGGAAGCCCGCACGCGCAAGCAGCAGCTCCGTATCGCGGGGGCGGTGCTGGGCGGGATCTGCGCCTTTGCCTGCGCCATCTTCGTGGTGCCTCACGTTCACGACTTCACCGGCTTTCTTCTTCTGATCGGCGCCGGCACGTTCATCGGCGCATGGATCACCCACGGCAATGAGCGCTACAGCTACATCGGCCTGCAATTCACCCTGGCGCTCTATCTGATGCTGCTGCAAAGTACTCACGCGGTGACGAAGCTGCAACCGACCCGCGACCGCTGGGCAGGCATTCTGCTTGGGACGCTCGTCATGTGGGCTGCCTTTGCCCGCCCCGGCAGAAAAGCGATCGTCGAACCGGGTGACGAGGGTGGCTTGAGTCACCGTGAAAGCGCACCCGGGTAGTGGCGGCAACGAAGGAGATTCCCCTGAGTACCTTTGACCGGAGCGTAAGGTTCGGTTTACAAATTCTTCGCCCCACGGTGTAGCA
>JAQGPE010000643.1 GCA_028293225.1 Akkermansiaceae bacterium
GCCCGGGGAACCGCCGAAGGCAGTGCGCAACTCGGCCCTCATCTCATCCATGGGCCGGGCGGAACCGGCGTCCAGCGGTGAGAAATGATAGACCTTTTGACCGATTGGGTCAGCGGAGTCCTCCTGCGCAAGGACCAGCCTGGAAAGCAGGGCGTCCGCTGAGAGCCGGCGATATTTGCCAACGATTCCTGTCGCTTCTTCCAGGCGTTCTCTGGCGATGCCCCGGCTGGCCAGCCACTCCGGATCGAGAGCGCCTGACTGCTGATCAAATGGACTCACTTCCTTTCTCCCCGGAGCGGTGGAGGGGCGAACCGGCCGAGCTTGGGGCGACGGAAAAGGATCGGACGATGAAATGCCATGCTCGGACCGGCTTTGGCGGGAGGTCCCGGAGTCGCCATGTGACCCGTGGAGACCGTGTGGCCGCTGCCACATGAGGATGGCGACGATGGCGGCCAGAACCAGGAAACCTGCCGAAAGGAACAGGCCAATGGAGCGACGACGGCTGACGGAATTCAACGACGCCATGTTGCCTTGTTCGCCCGGCAGAGCAAGCCTCTGTCCGGCCGGAGGCGACCCGAGTACGACCGATCGGATCAGCCGCCACATGAATCGATGAAGGGCTGGTGAACAGGGGGGAGCTTACAAATACACGCCCATCAGGCCGCTGGCTGAGGGATGGGGCGAGGTGTTGTCGCTGGTCTTCTGCGGGACGAAGGGCTTGTTCTTTTGGCGCAGCTGGTTCTCTTCATCGAGCTGGCGCTTCAGGTTCCGCTCGCGCTTGTCGTAGCCAGCGCTCTGCCACCAGACCAAGCCGGCGATTCCCAACAGGACCGCGATGAGGATTCCGATCAGAAGCGCCTTACTCATGACGCCAGCCGTTCTCCGCGAAGAGGCGGCGTTCTCAAGCTCAAATGGCTGAAGGAAATGGATTCCAGGAAAACGCGGAAACCCGGAAATGCAGCGCTACTTCTTTTCGAACCGCTTGCGGACTTCTTCCGGCACTTCGTGGGCGTCCAGCCATTTTCCCGCAGCATTCGCATCCTTCTCTGACCAGACGCGTAGTAATTCACCATAGTATTCGGCCAGATCGCGATCCGGCGGCATGTGGGAGAGAAGGTCCAGGGCAATCGCGGGTTCCTTCTCATAGGTCAGGGCGATGCCGCGGTAGACGAGGAGGAAATCCAGTTCCGCGGGGTATTGATTCAGGAGGGCCGCGAGGGCCACGGGATCCTGCTTCAGCGCCTGTCCCTCAATCAGCCCCTGAAGAGCCTCGCGATGCACGCCGGTGCCTGGCTCCAGCGTGGCGAAGGCCTCCCGGGCGGCCGCGGGGTCGCGGTCGCTCCAGGCGGTGAACAGGGCGGTAGCCCCGGTCGCAGGAAAACGACTGCCCAGATCACCGGAATACTTCCTGAGCCAGGGCAGGGCTTGCTGTGGATGGTCGACGGAAATATTTCCCACCACGGCTGCCAGCGCCTCCTGACGGGGGCGGCCGGCGGCAAAGGAGTCGAGCCAGTTTTCAATTGCGGCGTCACCGCCTTTCATGATCTCCGCGGTGATTCCCGGAAGGGTCGCCGTGCGGGTCGCTTCGTCGAGTTCGGACAGTTTGGCAATCGCCGACTCAGGGTGACCGGCGGTGATGGAGGGAATGACGAGCGGCAGCAACTGATTCGCCAGCTTGCCGGTGGCGTGACGATCCACCCAATCGAAAGCGGCCTGGGGATCGAGCGAACTCCAGGCGGCGATCACGATCTTCAGCGCGGGCGGATCTCCGGCCGCGCCGTCAACGGCGGCCGTGGGGTTGATCTTCGTCCAGGCGGCCAGGAGCAGGCGACAGATGTCGGCATCGGCGGTGAGATGCATTTCCCGGCAGGCAGCGAGCAACGGCGGAAAATCCGCCGGTCCGAGGTCGTCCACCAGCAGAAGAAGGGCGCGGCTGCGGGCGAGAGGATCGGTGAGGGCCGCGAGGCTGCGGAGCCTGCGCTCTTTGGCGGCGCGCGCGGCCGGAGATGAGGAGGACTCCCCGGGAACGGCCGGCCCCGTCCATGCAGGAAGCCTTGCAGGCCCGGTTAACTCCGCTGTCGCCGGAGCGGAGAGCGCGGCACGGTGGCGCAGCAGCATTGCCGAGGAGGCGAGAAGCGAAATACCGACGATGCCGGTGGAGAAACGGGAGGGTCTCATGGCGGGCGGGAGGAAATCAGCGGGGTTCGAAATTGCGCACGTCGTCGGAAACCTCATGGGTCTCCAGCCAGGCCCGGGCCGCGGCCGGGTCCTTCTGCTTCCACAGGTAAAGACTGGTGCCGCAGAAGCCGTCGCGGACTTCCCCTGGCTCGGTTTCCCAGGAAATCTGTGCCACGCGATCGGGACGGCTCTCCAGATCCACCGCTTCTCCGACATCATGAACGATCCCGCCATTCAGGCCTGCCTTGTATTGCTCCATGAGCTGGATGGCGGCGTGGAGGTCCCGATAGGCGGTTTGACGGGCCACTCCGTGGAGAGCGGCGGAGAGCAATTCTCCAGGAACCGTGGCAAGTGAGGCGCCCGCAGCGGCATCGTCCTCCATCGCCCACCTCACGAACACCAGGGAGACTTCAGAGGCTTCAGCGGCTTGCGGGTGCTCCATGAGCAGACGGGCGGCGGCGGCGGGATCGCTTTGCGATTTCGCGAGAGCGGAGGCGGTGATGAGCGCGCCGCGCTGGTCGTCGTCCTTCGTGACGGCGAGCAGGCTTTCGAGAGGATCGGAGTCGCGGGTCATGGTTTCGAAGAGAAGGCGCAGGGCGCCGCGGCGCTCCTCCTTTGGCAACTCCGAGACCATGGACATCGCACGGGACGGATCGACGCGGGCGATGCCTGCCAGGACATAGGACAGGCGGACATTGCCACCGTCGCGGCTGCCAAATTCCTCTTTCTGGGAATTCGCCCTGGCCCAGGCGACGGCGGCGTCCGGATCGAAGGCCGCCCAACAGGCGGCCATGTCCTCGATGAACTGAGGAGTGGTGGCAAGCGCGGCTGCCAGGGCGGAGGGAGCATCGGCCCTGGTCCAGGCGAGCATCATGAGTTTGCGCTCGTCCGTGCGATCGACCCGGTCGAGGGATTTGAAATGACGGGCGATTTCCTCGAATTGGGCGGGAGGCGTCTTTTCCAGGAAAGCGACCAACTCGCGGCGGCGCTCGATGAGATCGCCGATGGCGAGGATTTCCCGCAACCGCTCCAGCCGGCCGGCGGGGGAAGCAGGCAGTCGCTCCGTGCGCGAGCGTGGATGGCTTTCACCGGCCAGCGGTGCGAGTGAAGGCACTGTGTGGGGGCGGGCAGCGGTGAGGTCCTGAGGGGAGCGCCACGGGGTGGTGTAGGCGGCGGTGCTGAGGAGGATGAGCAGCGCGGCGCCGGCGGCGAGCTTATGAGCTGAGGTCATGGCGAGGAGGTTCGAGAAAGGCCCGGGAGGGAGGGCGGGCAGAATGCCGTGAGCGGCCTGGCAGACGGAGGTGGCGAGAAAGGGCGGCGCGAGCTCCGCGGCATGGGCGGGCAGCAGCATCCCCAGCGCGGCGGCGGAAGTGGCGATGCCGCGGCGGGCGAGCAGCGTGCGGAGCTTTTCCACGGCGCGGGAGGAGCGCTTGCGGGCGGCCTCCTCGCTGAGGCCGAGCATTTCGCCGACGGCGACGTGGGAGAGATTCCGGTAGAAGCGCAGCAGGACGATCTCGCGATCCCGGGCGGAAAGCCGGTCGACGAGTTCATCGATCACCGGGGCCAGTTGCGCCCACTCGGGCTCGGTGGAGGCGTCCATGGACGATTGCGGTTGGGCGGCCTTGCGTTCGCGCAGGCGGCGGCGTTTCTCCGAGCGGACCAGGTCGATGGCCAGCGAGCGGCAGGTCCGGTGCAGCCAGGCGGTCAGCGCCAGCTCACGCGGGATGAGGGTGGCGCGGCGAGCGAGCCGGATGAAGGTGCTCTGGGTGACGTCGCGCGCCAGATCATCACTGGCGGTGATGCGGCGGGCGGCGGCGTGGACCAGATTCAGGTGGCGACGGACCAGGGCCTGAAAGGCGGCCTCATCGCGCCGGGCGATGAAGTCGTGGAGGAGTTCGTGGTCCGGTCGTTCCATGTTTCGCGGGGTATTCGAAACAGCGGAGACAAAGCGGACAGAATATTTTCAGGGAAGTGGCCGGAAAGAGGACGCTTGCCCGTGGCCGGGCGGCGGCATGGGGAAGGCAGGCTGTTTGGTCCCGGCTGAGAAGCTGTGCTTATTTTTTCGGCAGGTACTTTGCCCGCTCCTCCTCCGGGATGAACTCCGGGTTGTCGTAGAGCAGGAAGAGGCTGCCGTTTTTCCCGGGGGAACGGTAGGCGCCCTCGGCCTCCAGCAGGCGGGAGGCGATGGCGGTCATCTCCCAGGCATCGTCCTCGGTGCCGGGCCAGGTGGGATCGGTGAGCTTGGCGATGCCGGCGTCGGCGCCGAACTCGCGAACCTGGGCGATGGGACCGATGTCGACGTCCTGGAGGTGCGGATTGGCCCATGACCACATCCAGGTATCCGACTCGGCCGAAGTGGAGCCGACGATGGTCACCTGGGCGCGGACCTTCGGGACGCCGGGGTCGCTCCACCAGATCTCACGGTTGCGGAGGTCGTATTGGTAGAAAGCGCAATCGCCGATGCCGAAGAACCGGTTGACCTTGGTGTTGGCGGCCTTGAGGTAGGCCGTGGCCTGGGCGACGAGTTCTTCGTATTCGGTGTAATCCATGGTGAGTGGGGGCGATCGCTAGCGGCGGATGACCGGTAGGGAATACGAGCACATCCTGAGCCCCGGGCAAGGGCGGATGGGGTGTGCAGGGAAATCTCGACTTGGCGGGGCGGGCGTGGCCAGATGGGACCCTCCTCATGAAAAAAGCAGCGCTCCTCCTTTCGGCGTGCGGCCTGGTGCTGGGCGGGTATCTGCTGGGCCGGGCCTCGTCGATCTCCACCGCCGGCGCAGGCCTGGACGCCACCGCGACCGCCGCTGCCGGGCGGCCGTCGCGCGAGACGGCCGGGGAGGAGGGCGGGAGGAAAACCGCCGATCGCGGCCAGTCCGCAGCGCCGCGGAACCGTCTGGCGCAGGCCCATTTCTCCCCCGGCGGAGCCCGCCAGTGGATGCGCGAGGTGCAGCGCGGCGCGGGCGATGGCAACTCCCTGCTGAGCCGGATGCGGATCCTGGAAACGTGCTGCGCCATGGATGCCGCCGATGCCAGGGAGACGGCGACGGAGGCGCTCGCGATTCTCCGCAGTCTGCGGGAGGACGATCCCATCGCGAGGGCCGATTTCCCCAGTCGCGACCTGCAGATGCAGATGGCGAATGCGGCGCTCTACCGGCTGGCGCAGCTGGATGCCGGAGCGGCGCTGGATTTCGCGAAGGCGGACCCGGCCTTCAGCAAGAACCACGATTTCATGCAGATGATCTTCACCAGCATGGCGGAGCAGGATCTGCCGAAGGCGACTGCCGTGCTGGCGACCCTGGAGGGCCAGGAGCTTTCCGGATCGCTGGAGGGGGTCATGAACCTGCTGGATCTCAGCGACCCGCAGGCGGCGGCAAAGTTGCTGGAGGGTTTCCCGGACCCAAGGCAGGACAACGAGCGCAAGAAGCTGATCGAGCGGGTGGCGGCATCCGATCCGGCCCTGGCCCTGAAGCTGGCAACCGGCTACGTGGCGGAGGGCAAGAGCGCCGAACTGCTGAGTGCGGCGCTGGAAAAGGGCGGCAGCGGGATGCGGCAACAGATCTCCGCGTGGGCAGCCACCTATGACGGACCGAATGCCGGGGCCGTGCATGCGGCGGTGCTGAACGAGACGGCAAAGACGGATCCGGCGGAAGCCCGGGCGATGTATACCGAACATCAGCAAAACATCCCGCCCGGCGATCAGGAACGCTCGGCCAGGATCCTGGCGGAGAGCCTGGTCAAAGCGGACCTCGGCCAGGCGGTCGAGTGGACCGGCGGCCTGGATGACGGAGCGGGCCGCAAGGCCGCCGAGCAGACGGTGGCGAAGGCGTGGCTGAGCAAGGATCCCGACGCCGCCGTGGCGTGGATCGCTACCATCGAGGATCCCGTCAGCCATGACGACGCCGCGGAACAAGCCGCCTACGTGCTGTCCAAAGACCGCATCCAGGATGCCTTTAAACTCCTGCCCACCATGCGGGACGAGGAGCGCGGCGGGAAGACGTTTGACCGGCTGGTCGCGATCTGGTCGGAGACGAATCCCCAGGCCGCCCATGCCATGATGATGACGGCGCGGGCCAGGAAGCCGAGGCCCGCGAAGCCCTAACTCGACGAGGTGCGGGAGCTCCGCTAGAAGCGTGGCATGAAGCGACCGGTCCTCCTGATTTCCGCGGCGGCGGCTGTTTTCGCGGCGGGATATTTCACGGGCCACCCGCGGTTGGGCGGAGAAGGCCGGGGAGGGTCTGAAACGGGGAAGCCGGGAGTTTTTACCGCGGGCGATCCATCGTCGCGGACTGACGATGGCGGAAACCGCGGCAAGACAGGGCTCCGCACCCAGGCTACAGCCGCGCCGGGCAAGACGCCGCTGTTTGTCCCGGGACAGAGCCGCCAGTGGATCGAGGAAATGGCCAAGCGTTCGTGGGATGGAGATATGGTCGGGGCCATCGCTCTGGTGCAACAATGCGGCGCGCTGGATCCGGCGGCCGCTCAGGAAATGTCCGAGACCGCGCTGGAGATGATGAAGCAACTCAAAGCGGGCGACCCGGCGGTGGAGGGGCTTTTCAAGACTCCTGAGATGCTGGGGATCACCCTCATTTCCTCGATTTTCCGATTTTCCCAGAGCGATCCCCAGCGAGCTCTTGAACTTCTGGGCAAACCCCTGCCCGAAGAGGACTCCGAACTCCGGGAAATGCGCCAGATGATCTATGCCAACATGGCGAAGGTGGACCTGACCCAGGCTCTGGCCAATCTGGATACGCTGCAGGGCGGCGAGCGGGTCTCGGCGATGGATGGCGTGATCCGCTCGCTGGGGGCGAAGGACCCGCAGGCGGCGGTCGACCTCCTGCTGAAAAACTCCGGGGCGGAATATCGCGACCAGCGGCGGATGCTGGTCGAGAGGCTGGCCGCCACCGACCCCGAGTTCGCCCTGCGGGCAGCTACGAGCTTTACTGTAGGAGGGGCGGACCAGGGGCTTCTGGGCAGACTGGTCGAAAACGGTCCGCCGCAGCTGGCGGAGCAGGCGCTGGCGTGGGCAAAGGACTATAAGGGTGAGGACCGGAACGAGGTCAGCAGCCGCCTGCTGCAAGCCGTGGCGGCAAAGGACCCGGAACTGGCCGTGCAGTATCTGGACCGGCTGGGCGCGGGAATGTCCGACGATGATGTGAGCCAGATCACTATCAATGCGGTGAATTCGCTGACCCGGAAGAGTCCTGAGGACGCCGCCAGCTGGGTGCGTGACCTGAAACCGGGACCGGTCCAGGAGGCCGCACGCCTGGCGCTGGTCCAGAGCATGATGGAGAAGGATCTGGGTGAAGCGGGTGACCTGATCAATACCATGCAGGATGGCCCGAGAAGGGATAGCGCAGTCGGGGTGCTGGTGGGCCGTCTCGCCAGGGACTCGCCGGAAGAAGCGCTGAAATGGGTGGATACGATGCCTGAAGGTGGCGAAAAGAAGACCCAGCGAGCCAAGGTATTCTCCGAGTGGATGCTCAAGGATCCCGACCGGGCGGCCGCGGCGTGGAACAGCGGACCGTGACAGCGGGATAAACCGGAGGGCTGGGTGGAGACGTAGATTTGATTCGCGCGACCTCGCGAAGGCGCTCTATTCTCCCCTTCCCCAACGACGATGCCTCACGATCCCAAGCACCAGATGCTCCATGCCCGGCCGAATGTTCAGACGGTCTGGCAGATCTACGCCGCCTTTCAGCTGCGGGACCTCCCGACCGTTTTTGGCCTTTTCAGTCCGGAGATCGAGATCGTGCAGTCCGGGGAACTTCCCTGGGGCGGCATCTATCACGGGCACACAGGCGCGCAGCAGTTCATGGAGAAGCTGACCAGCCACGTCACCTCCGCCGTGCTGCTGGAGCGTTTCATCGATGCGGGTGACAGCGTGGTGGCGATCGGACGCACGCAAGGGACGGTGAACGGGAACGGGCAGGCTTTCGACGTGGCGATCGCGCATGTGTGGACGCTGAAGGACGGCCTGGCGGTGAAGGCGCAGTACCACATCGACCACCCGGCGATGCTGAAGGCGCTGGCGCCGCCGGAGGATGAGGAGTGACGGCCTTTTCCGGAAATGATGGAAACGCAAAGTCCGGAAAGTTCTGAAGCCTGGGCGGAGACCGCCTGAAACGGAGGTTCGGGCTATCGGTCACTCATTGGACTGATTTTCTGATGCACTGATTTTAATAAAGCGGAAAATCGGATCTCCAGCCCCGGGCTATCGAGCTGATCTGAGGGGACGGACAAATGGATTTCTCCTCTTGTTCATCGTCTTTAATCCGTTAATCAGAAATCAGTGATCCTGGGCCCGAACCTATCAGGATCTCTTCGAAGCTTTGCGCACTTTGCGTTCTTTGCATTTCAATTTTCCAGGCTGTTCTAACACCCCACCCATCCAACCAATTCATGAGCTCATCCAGCGACTCGCCTGAAGAATACGACATCCTGGTGCTCGGCAGCGGCGAGGCCGGGAAATACATCGCCTGGACGCTGGCCAAGCAGGGGCGGCGGGTCGCGGTGGTGGAGCGGAAATACATCGGCGGCGCCTGTCCGAACATCGCCTGCCTGCCGACCAAAAACGTGGTTCACAGTGCGAAAGTGGCCGACTATTTCCGCCGCGGGGCGGAGTTCGGCATCACCGTGCCGGAGTGGCAGGTGGACATGGCCACGGTGCGGGAGCGCAAGCGCCGGATGGTCGGGGACCTGGTGGCGATCCATGTGCGGAACTACGAGGGCAGCCATGTGGAGTTCATCACCGGCAGCGGGAAATTCGTCGCGCCGCTGACTCTGGAGGTGACTGCGGCAGATGGCGGAACCCGCTTTGTGAAAGGAACGGAGGTGGTGATCAATACCGGCACGCGCGCGACGCTGCCGGAAGTCCCCGGTCTGCGGGAAGCCGCGCCGCTGACGCATGTCGAGGCGCTGGAGCTGGACGTGGTGCCGGAGCACCTGGTGATCCTGGGTGGCGGCTATGTCGGGCTGGAGTTCGCGCAAGCCATGCGGCGCTTCGGTAGCCGGGTGACGGTGCTGGAGCGCGGGCCGCGGCTGCTGGGCAAGGAGGATGACGATGTTTCCGCGGCGGTTCAGGAAGCGCTGGCGGCCGAGGGAATCGAGTTCGTAATGAATGCGCGGGTGGCGGAGGTCGGCGGAAGATCCGGTGAAACGGTGGCGCTGACCCTGGGCGACGGTGAGGTGATTTCCGGCAGCCATCTGCTGGTCGCGAGCGGGCGGACGCCGAACACGGAGGGCATCGGCCTGGAGATCGCGGGCGTCGCGACCGGCGAGCGCGGCTACATCACGGTGGACGAAACGCTGCGCACCACCGCGCCGCATGTGTGGGCGGCGGGCGACTGCGCGGGCAGCCCGCATTTCACGCATATCTCCTTCGACGACTTCCGGGTGATCCGGGACAATCTCACCGGCCACGAGCGGGTGACGACGGGGCGGCAGGTGCCCTTCTGCATGTTCGTCGATCCCGAGCTGGGCCGGATCGGCCTGAGCGAGAACGAGGCAAAGGCGGCGGGAATTTCCTACCGGCTGGTGAAGGCGCCGATGGCGGCGGTGCTGCGGACCCGCACGCTCTCCGAGACGCGCGGCTTCATGAAGGCGCTGATCGCCGCCGACAGCGACCGGATCCTGGGTTTCACGGTCTTTGGCACCGGGGCCGGGGAGATCACCGGCGCGGTGCAGATCGCGATGCTGGGGAATCTGCCGTATACCGCGCTGCGGGACGCGGTGCTGATCCACCCGACTCTGCTGGAGGGGCTGACGGTGCTGTTTTCGGCCGCTCCAAAGGCGCCTTGATTTCGCGGAGCCCCGCGGCACTTTCCGGCTCCATGAAAGCCATCAGCTTCGAACGCCCGCTGCCGGTCACCGATCCGGCCAGTTTCATCGAGGTCACGCTCGATACCCCTATCCCGGGTCCACGCGATCTGCTGGTGGAGGTGAAGGCCATTTCGGTGAATCCGGTGGATACGAAGATCCGTGGCGGCGGCGGGCCGGGCAGCCCGGCGGGAGAGTGGAAGATCCTGGGCTGGGATGCCGCGGGCGTGGTGACGGCAGTGGGCGCGGAGGTGACGCGCTTTGCTCCGGGAGATGAGGTCTACTATGCCGGGGCAGTCAACCGGGCCGGCTGCTACGCGGAGTACCAGGTGGTGGACGAGCGTCTGGTGGGCCGCAAGCCCGCGACGCTGGACTTCGCGGAGTCTGCCGCCCTGCCGCTGACGACCATCACCGCGTGGGAGATGCTTTTTGACCGGGCCCGGATCCGGCGGGAGGAGACGGGTACGATCCTCATCGTAGGTGGGGCGGGCGGGGTGGGATCGATCGCGATCCAGTTGGCGCGGCAATTGACCGGGCTGACGGTGATCGCCACCGCCTCGCGGCCGGAGACGCAGGAGTGGTGCCGGAAGATGGGTGCCCAGCAGGTGATCGACCACTCGCAGCCGCTGGCGGAGCAGATCGCAGCGATCGCGCCCGGCGGCGTCAACTATGTGCTGGCCCTGACCAAGACGGAGGAGCATCTCGACGAAATCATCGCTGCGATGGCGCCGCAGAGTG
>JAQGPE010000675.1 GCA_028293225.1 Akkermansiaceae bacterium
TGGCCAGGCCCTTGTAGGAAATCAGTCGGCTGGAGAAGGACGGCATATAGAAGCCGATCAGGCCCTTGGTCATCAGCTAGATGGTGCGGCGAAAAAGGAACAGCTGGCGCTCGAAGTGGTCGGTGCCCCAGCCTTCCGGGCGCTTCAGCAGCAGGTGCTCGATGTGCGGGCGGGTCGCCAGGGCGAGCTTGCCGAGGGCGTCGGGATCGACCGGCACTTCGCGCCAGCCGATGATGGTGATCCCGCGCTTGGTGACCGTTTCCTCGGCCAGGGCCTTGAGTTGCTGCTGTCCGGCGCGGTCTTCCAGAGGCAGGAAGAAGACGGCCACGGCCAGGTCGCTTTCGTGCTCCAGCTTGGTGCCGAGCGCCTCGGCGGCCTTCAGGAAAATCGGGTAGGGGATCTGCGACAGGATGCCGGAGCCGTCACCGGTCTTCATGTCGGCATCGACCGCGCCGCGATGGGTCATGTTGCAGACCGAGCAGAGAGCAAAGTCGACGATCTGGTAGGACCGTTTGCCGTGGATATTGGCGATGGCTCCCATCCCGCAGTTGTCGCGCTCGGCGGACAGACGGTGAAGGGATCCGGGAACCAGCGGCGTGCTCGGGTGGTAATAGGGATTCATCGCAGGAAATGGCATGGCGTTGCCTTCCCGCGGTAACCGCGCTCTCAGTTCAGCGCGGAGGAAACCCGCGGGGCGGGGACTAAACGGCAGCTTGCAGCGGGTGCCAAGCAGGAATTGTGCCCTGAGGCTTCATCCCATGTCATGCGAAAGTCCCCGGAAAATCAGGGATTTCGCCGCTTTCTCTCACCGGGATCAAACCTCGCCCAGATCGGGGGCGGGGTCGAGCAGGCCGTGCGCGACCATGAAGGCGTCGGCGGCGTTCAGGGTCAGTTCGTAGTGGAGCTCCGAGACGTTGAAATTGAAGAACGAGTGCTCGGCGTTTTCGTATTCGACCAGCTCGATTTTGTTGCGGCGCCAGCGCATCGACTTCACGAATTTCTTCACGACCTCGAACGGGGTGAGCCGGTCGATCTTGCCGTGGAAGAGGATCATCGGCGGCAGCTTGCGGCGTGCATTGCGCAGCGGGCTGAGATCCTTGGCGATCTTGATGTTCGGAAAGCGTTCGAAGGCGGTCTTCTCGGTCGGGTCGAGCAGGGCGCTGAACAGCACCAGGCCGGCCGGGGCCAGGTCGTGGGGGATTTCGCCTTTCTTCAGCTTCGGCAAAACCAGGGAAAGGGCGAGGAAGGCGCCGCCGGCGGAGCCGCCCACGGTGACGCGTTTCGGATCGATGCCGAAGTGCACGTAGTGGTCGGACAGCCAGTCGAAGAAACGCTTGGCGTCCTCCAGCGCATCGACCGCCCCGGTGCGGTGAACGGAAAAGACCCGGGTCTCCACCGCGACGGCCACGGCCCCGCGCGAAGCGAAGTGCAGGCAGTGGGGCACGAACTGGGTCGCCATGGCGCTGTCCCAGAAACCGCCATGGAAAAAGACCACCAGCGGACGGCGGTCGGTGGGGGTGAAATCCTCCGGCACGAAGAAGTGCGCCTGCACCGGACCCTGCTCGGTTTCGAGGTAGGTGTAGGTGGTCGCGGATTTCAGCATTTCCCGCTGCCTCGCCTGGCCGATAAGAGGGAGATGTTGAAGCAGGCTCATGGGGCGGGGGAGAAGACACTCCCTGAGGGGTGGCGGGCGCAAGTCGAAAACGAGAGTTGTCGGCTTAACCGGCCTATCCGATGCTCCGGGACGATGAACCTGCGCTCCGCTTTTTTCCCCGTTGTGGTCATTGGTCTGGTTTCAAACGCCGGTGCGCAGGACGCCACGGCAGAGCTGGGACGCGGCCTGGCCGGAGTCTATTCATCGTGGCGCACTTCAATCGTATCAAAGGATTTCGGCGGTTGGCAGCGGGTGACCGCGCCGCACCGCCAGGCGGAAATCCGCAACCGGCTGATTTCCGAAAAACGGCCGTTTCCCGGCGCGGTTTTCGATCTTCCGGCTCCTCCGCCGAAACTCGACGGCCTGAAATTGATTAACGTTTCCCAGAACGGAGCGACGGCAAAAGTGGCCTGGTTCGGGAAAATCGACTTCGGCGGCGGCACCCCGACCGACAACGTGATGGTGGTTTCCTTCGTGAATGCCGGCGGCAGCTGGCGCTACGACAAGGCGGATTTCGTCAATCTGACCGGCCTGCCGGATGTCCGGAAGGAGCTGGCGGAGGGTAATCTGGCGTATGTTTCCCAGACGCCGGACTTCAAGGCGACCGGCAAGATTCCTGCGACTCCGCCCGAGGCGAACTCGCCGAAATACATCGCAAAGGTTTACGTTTTCTGCCCCGGCCGTGAGGTGGAGGTGC
Source organism: Akkermansiaceae bacterium (assembly GCA_028293225.1). Lineage (GTDB taxonomy): Bacteria > Verrucomicrobiota > Verrucomicrobiia > Verrucomicrobiales > Akkermansiaceae > Haloferula. The sequence continues at coordinate 2,352 of JAQGPE010000675.1, forward strand.
AGGTCAACCAGCTCAGCCGCCATCATTTCACCAATGCCCAGGAAGCGGAAATCGTGATCGGGGGCGCGAAGGACGGAGCGAACACCGTGACCTATACGGCCAAGCAGATCGAGGGTGGCAAGGGCAACGAAGCTCTGGCGGTGCGGGTTTACCTGATGCCGGAGGTCGAGGGCCAGCAGCCGATCAAGGCCTATGAATACCGGGTTGATGAAGGCGGAACGGCAAAGTCCTTCGGCACCTCGACCTTCACGGTCGATCCGGCGGTCGCGGGCAAGCTGCTCCCGCGCTGATCCGGGCAGGATTGACCCGATGCGAAGTTGGAGATAGGGAATCATGGGTCGTCCAGGATCCATGACATCTCCTTTCACCGGCCGCCTGTTGAGGGTGGCTCTATTCAGCGTTTATGCAGGATTTCCTGCTGGAGCGGGAGAGCTGTCGCCCGCCAATCAGATGGAATTCGAACTGATCGATCAGTTCAATCGCACTGAACTGGCGAAGGTCAATCAGGCCAGCGAGGATCTGCGGGTCCAGTATCTTTCCGAACTGGAGAAGCTTAAGGCGGCCTTGGAAGCGGCGAACAAAACCCGTGGCGCGGCGCTGGTGACCGAGGCGATCGATGCTTTCAGGGGCGGGCCTTACAAGGAAGGTGCGGACCCCACCGGAACCTCGGCGGATCCGGAGGTGGCGGCGCTGGGGAAGGTCTATTTAAAGGAGCACCAGAAGCTGCTGGCATCCGTGAAGGACCGGACCATCGCGGTGTGGAAGAAGCACCGCCAGGACCTGGCGGAGTTCGGAGCGAAGCTTTTGAAAGAGGACAAGGCCGCCGACGCCAAGCTGGTCACCCAGGAGATCTCCGCGACTGATCACACGATCGCCGATATTCAGAAAGCCGCGCCGAATGGCATCCCGGAAAGCCAGGGCGGCTGGGATGGAGAATGGGATGTGGTCTATGCGCACGGCTACAACCGGCGGCTGAAGATCACCCAGGTCAGCCCGACGGTGCTATCGATCCAGGCGCTGGCCGGATGGGCGGAGCATGCGAAATACACCGCCACCTACGATGCGGCGAAAGGCTACTTCATTGCTGAGCATGTGGAGGAATCGGGGGACCAGCGCGAGGAGTCGTATCTCCTCCAGTCGGGCCGGATCCTGATGCGCCATTTCCACGACAAGTATCCGTTTGAGAAACCCGAGGCCCCGGCGGTCGCGACCAGATCGAAGCCTCAGTAGGCGGCAAAGAAAAAGGGAAGGAACCCTTGCGAGTTCCTTCCCCTGATTTGAGACGCTGAACGATCAGTCCTGGCGTTTGCGGCGCAGCGTGGCCAGCGACAGGCCGGCGATCGCCAGCAGGGACGAGCCTGCTTCCGGCACCGCCAGATTGACGTTGTCGAGATGCAGGGCCGTGGTGCCGGAGTAGTCCCCGACATCAACCACGCCGAAGGTCACGGTGTAGTCGCCGCCGTTCTGGAAGACGTACTCGAAGTGAGCGACGCCGGTCTGGGTGAAGTAGTCACCGGTCGCGGCGGCCGTTGCGCTGCTGGCGCTGGCCAGGTTGATCAGCGCGCCGTTGATGGTGATGAAGGCGTAGTCGGCGCCGGCGGCGGCGTCGCGGGTGGTGATCTGCCAGTCGAAGGACAGCATGGTTCCGGCGCCGGCGGTGAAGGTGGCCTTCATCGCGGAGCCTTCAGTCGCTTGGGAGAGGCTGTCGAGATCGAGCGCTCCGGCGGCGAGGCCGGAGAACAGTTCGAGGTCGCCGCCGGCCATCACCGTCGGATTTCCGGACAGGTTCAGCGCGCCCGCCGCGAGCGGGAAGTCATCCTGCTCGGTGGTGTAGGCGGTCGTCAGCACGGCCGAACCGGACTGCACGGCGACATCGCCGGTGGTGGTCCAGTTGATGAGGCCGCCGTCGAAGCTGTCGTGGAACGGCACGGCGGTGGCGGCGTGGGAAACGGCGGCGGTGGTGGCGAGAGCCAGCAGTGCACGGAGGATCGGGGAAGTTTTCATGGAATAGTTCATTTAAATGGAATGATGGCCACGCTCAGAACAGCAGGTCGCTGAGCTTCGGCGCCTGGGCGGTGGTGAGGCCCTGGAGGACGATCAAAGTACGATAGCTGCCGTTGCTGTTGATCTGCACCTGGGCGCCCTTCGGGCTGTCGAGGACCTGGATGGTGCCGTCGCTGAGCGGATCGCTGCCGGTGTAGCCGAGATTGTCCAGGACGCCCTGGAGGTTGATTTTATCCACGCCCGGGGTGAAGTCGGTGATGGTGTCG
>JAQGPE010000689.1 GCA_028293225.1 Akkermansiaceae bacterium
CAGCAGGTCGTAGACCGGCTCGCCAGCCGGAACCACGAGGGTCACGGCAGCTTCGTTGTTCTTCTTGAAGGCCTTCGCCTGGATCTGCTCCTCGATCGCGGTCTGGACCACGCGGCGGATTTCCAGCAGGCGGTTCACGCGGACGGTCGCCTCGCCGGTGGTGAAGGCGGCATCCGGTTCGGGGAAATCCTGCTCATGGACGCTGCCGCTGGTGAAAGAGGCGTGATCCCAGGCCTCGTCCGCGGTGTAGGCCAGGATCGGGGCCAGCAGGCGGGACAGAGCGCTGAAGATATCGAACATCGCCGTCTGGCTGGCGCGGCGGCGCACCGAGTTCTTCGCATCGCAATACATGCGATCCTTGGTCGCGTCGATGTAGACGGCCGACAGTTCAGCGGTGCAGAAATGGTTGAGGGCGTTGAAGACCTTGCGGAATTCATAGGTCTCGTAGGCCTTGCGGCACTCCGTGACCACTGCGTTCAGGCGTTCCAGGATCCACTGGTCGAGCAACGGCATGTGGCTCGGGGCGACGCGGTCCATTTCCGGATCGAAGCCGTCGAGGTTGCCGAGCAGGATGCGGAGCGTATTGCGCAGGCGGCGGTACGGCTCGGCGACCTGCTTGAAGATGTCTTCGCTGAAGGGCACTTCATTCTGCCAGTCGACGGAAGAAACCCAAAGGCGGACGATATCGGCACCGTACTTGTTGTAGTAATGCGCGGCATCGATCGGCTTGCCGGACTTCTCGGCGTCGGACTTGGACAGCTTGCCCTTCTTGTCCTTGTCCACCACGAAACCATGGGTGAGCACCGACTTGTAGGGAGCCTTGTCACGCCAGGCCACGCTCATCATCAGGGAGCTCTGGAACCAGCCGCGATGCTGGTCGGTCGCTTCCAGGTAAAGATCCGCGGGGGCGTGGAGCTCCGGATGATTTTCCAGAACGGCGACATGCGAACAGCCGGAGTCGATCCAGACATCCAGGGTATCGCGGCACTTTTTGAGACCGGCAGGCAGCCCGAGCTTCGCAGCGAGCTCGTTGTCAGAAAGCTCGAACCAAATATTGGTGCCATGTTCCTCCACGAGGTCGGCCACCTTGCGAGCCGTATCGGCGTTGAGGATCGCCTTGTTTTCCTCATCGAAGAAAACGGGAAGAGGAACGCCCCAAGTACGCTGGCGTGAGATGCACCAGTCCGGGCGGGATTCCACCGTGCCGTAGATGCGGTTGCGGCCGTTGGCCGGCAGCCACTCGACCCGGTCGATGGCGTCCAGCGCCTTGCCGCGCAGCGTTTCGAGCGAGATGAAGAACTGCTCCACGGCGCGGAAGATGATCGGGGTCTTCGAGCGCCAGCAATACGGGTAGCTGTGGCGGTAGACCTCGTGGGCCAGGAGCGCGCCCTTGCTTTCCAGCAGCTCGATGATCGGCTCGTTGGACTTGAAGACATGCTTGCCGACCAGCTCGGGCAGGCCGACTTCGGCGGTGAAGTTGCCATCGTCGTCGACCGGCGAAAGCACGCCGAGCCCATACTGCTGGCCAACCACGTAGTCGTCCGCACCGTGGCCGGGGGCGATATGGACCGCGCCGGTGCCGGTGTCGGTGGTGACAAATTTTGCGAGGATGATTTTGGAGGTGCGCTCCAGGAACGGATGGCGGGCCTCAAGCAGTTCCAGCTCGCGGCCCTTCAACTCTTTCAGGACGGAAGTACGACGCATGCCGGACTTCTCCTCCAGGGCGGAAACGAGTTCGCGGACGACGATCAGGATTTCACGGCGGCCGTTGCCTTCGAACTGGGCGACTTCATAGGTGAAATCCGGGTGCACGGCGACGCCGAGGTTCGCCGGCAGCGTCCACGGGGTGGTGGTCCAGATGGCGATCGCCGCATTGCCGATGCCCAGCTTCGAGGAGGACTCCGGCGTCAGCGGGAATTTCACGAAGATCGCCGGGCTTTCCTTGTCGTGGTACTCGACCTCGGCCTCGGCAAGAGCGGTGTGGGCACCGTAGGACCACTGGACCGGCTTCTTCGACTGATAGACGGACCCGTCTTCCACCAATTTGGCGAAGACCCTGAGAATCGAAGCCTCATAGCCGGGGGCCATGGTCAGGTACGGATTCTGCCAGTCGCCGAAGACGCCAAGGCGGCGGAACGAGGCGCGCTGGATGTCGATGAACTTTTCCGCGAACTCAGTGCAGCGGCGGCGGATTTCCGCGGGCTCCAGGCCGGTCGCCTGCTTGACCACCTTGAACTCGATCGGCAGGCCGTGGCAGTCCCAGCCCGGCACAAAGGGAGCGGCGAAACCCGCCATGGTCTTCGATTTCACGACCAGGTCCTTCAGCACCTTGTTCAGCGCGGTGCCCATGTGGACATCGCCGTTGGCAAAGGGAGGGCCATCGTGAAGGATGAAAGTCGGAGCGCCCGCATCCTTGCGGCGCTTCAGAATCCGCTCATAGAGTCTTGAACCTTCCCAAGCGGCCAGTCGCTTCGGCTCGTTTTCCACGAGATCCCCTTTCATCGGGAATGTGGTCTGCGGCAGCAGCAGTGTATCCTTGTAGTTGGCGTCGGAGCTCATGGCGGGGCGCGGACGCTAGCAACGACCCCGCGGGGGGTCAACCACGGGGGATAGGTCGAAATGAAGCAATTCCGCACCGGTTCACCCGGCGGCCGGAAAATCCGCAACTCGCTGGCGGCGATTCCTCAATGCTGGGCTGCCAGAGCGGCCTGGCGCACGAATTCGCCGTAGGCGGCCCATCCGTAGAGTGTCCGCATCCGGTCCGCGGCGGTGGGCTCGGCGATCTGCCAGCGACGCTGATACTCGGGATCGGCGGGAGCCAGATCGGCGATGCCGGCCTCCTGCTCGAACTGTTCGCGAATCTTGACGATCGTCTGGGGAGGAACGTCCGGCGCGATCTGCTGAACCTGCTCGTCAGTGACGGCATGGGAAAGAGGTAGAGCGGAAGGGCGCTGGAACGGGGCGGGCTGCTGGCCGGCGGAGCCTTCCGGTGGAGAGGCGCTTTCCGCATCGAGCGGATGATTCCGGCGCAGACCGGTGCGGCCGCCCGGATGAGCCGCGGAAACCGGCACTTGCGAGGAGCCGGCGGCGGCGAAAGCAGGGGGAGAAGAAGGCGCCCCGGTGGACGCGTTCACCCCGGCAGGCGCGACAGCGGCAGACATCGCAACCGGACGGGCGCTGGCCTTGCCGGGCAGGGAGCCCCGGGGGATCGGGAAATCGGCTTCGCTGGCATTTTCCCGGCGTTGCGGGATTTCATCCGCGGAAGAGAAGGAGGGCGATGCCGG
>JAQGPE010000719.1 GCA_028293225.1 Akkermansiaceae bacterium
GCGGCATCGACATCCTCATCCACAATGTCGGCGGTTCCAGCGCCCCGGGTGGCGGCTTTGCGGCGCTGACCGACGAGATCTGGGAGACCGAACTCAACCTGAACCTTCTCGCCGCTGTGCGTCTCGACCGGGCGCTCGCGCCGGGAATGATCGAACGCGGCACGGGAGTCATCCTGCACGTTTCGTCGATCCAGCGAAAGCTGCCGCTTCCCGAGGCAACCACCGCCTACGCCGCGGCCAAGGCGGCGCTCACCACCTATAGCAAGTCACTTTCCAAGGAGCTCGGCCCGAAGGGCGTCCGCGTGACCTCCATATCGCCGGGCTGGATCTATACCGATGCCGCCAAGGCGATGGTGACCCGCCTGGCCGAGCACGGCGGCACCGACGAGGCAACGGCCCGCCAGGGAATCCTCGATTCGCTGGGAGGCATCCCGATCGGGCGGCCGGCGTGGCCGGAAGAAATCGCCGAGCTGGTCGCCTTCCTCGTCTCAGATCGCGCCGCCTCCATCCACGGTGCGGAATACGTCATCGACGGCGGCACCGTCCCAGTGGTGTGAAACCGCTTTCCACTACTAAAATTATCGTATTTCGCGAGCCTGCTCCGGCTGCCCGACTTCGCACTCAGCCCGCCCCCCCCCTAGAGACCTCTCTAAATCCAAAGCTCCCCTTCTGAACACTGAACACTGAACACTGAACACTGAACACTGAACACTGAACACTGAACACTGAACACTGAACACTGAACACTGAACACTGAACACTGAACACTGAACACTGAACACTGAACACTGAACACTAGCAAACTTCCCTCAGCTCCCCATACCCGCAGAACAGCTTCGACTCCGCCCCCGGCTCCACCGGCACCGGCTCGTCGCTCTCCAGCCGCTCCGCGCAGGCCGAGTGGAAATCCTCCGGCGTCTTCGCCCGGCGGATCCGGTACTCGAACTCCTCCCCCAACCCCTGGCTGACAAAGACCATCGTCTTCTTCATCCGCTGCACATGCCCCACCGCGTCGAAGTGCCGCGTCGTCCCCGCCAGTTCATCATACAGCAGCCGGATATAGCCCAGCAGATCCCGGCACGCCGGCACCCGCACGTCACCGCCCGTCGTCGCGGCGCGGATCTGCTCGAACAGCCACGGATTCCGGATCGCACCGCGCCCGATCATCAGGCCGTCCGCGCCGCTCTGCGCCAGGTAGCCCAGCCCCGTCGCCACATCCACCACGTTGCCGTTCGCGATCACCGGGCAGTCCAGCGTTTCCACCGCCATCCGCACGCAGTCCGGGTGCACCGGCGTCTGGTAGCGCTCCACCACCGTGCGCCCGTGAATCGCCAGCGAGTCGATCGCGTGCTTGCGGAAAATTTCCAGCAGCTCCGGGAATTCCTCATGGGTGTGGTAGCCGACCCGTGTCTTCACCGTGAAGCGCCCGGGAATCGCATCCCGCAGCGCCCCCAGGATCGCGTCCACCTTCGGTAAATTCCGCAGCAGCCCCCCACCCGCCTCCTTCTTGCAGACCACCGGCGCCGGACAGCCCAGGTTCAGGTCCACCCCCGCCACCGGGTGCTCCAGCAGCAGCCTGGCGACCCGCACCAACTCATCGACATCCTGCCCGATCATCTGCGCGAACACCGGCCGCCCGGTCGGATTTTCATCCACCGAGCGCATGATCCACGGGTCCGGCCGCGAGTTCGCATACACCCGGAAGTACTCCGTCACGTACACGTCCGCCCCGCCGTAGCGCGCCATCACCCGCATGAACGGCAGATCCGTCACGTCCTGCATCGGCGCCAGCACCAGCACCGGCCGCCCCGTTGGCATCAGATCCCTCATGGCAAATTCGTCGTCGTCATCCTGGCGCAAACTCCACCCTTCACAGCGGCCTCCTCATCTCAAAGCGATCGCCCGTCCGACAGTACCAGTCCGGCGACGACATCCGCCCGACCGGGTTATAATTCTCCTGCACGATCCGCATTCTCTCCAGATCCACCAGCTCATCCCGCACATACAAGCGGTGCACGATCCCGATGATCATCCGGTTCTCCCCGATGACCTGGATCGAGTGGACCTTGCACTCCAGCGCCGCCGGCACATCCCGCAGCCGCGGCGTCGCGATCAACTCGCTCGCCACCGTCGCCAGCCCGAATTCCTCCGCCTCGCTGATCCCCGGCGGCAGCGTCGCGGCGGTCCGGTTCATCGCCTCCGCCAGCGCCTCGTCCACCAGGTTGACCACGAACTCGCCCGTGCGCCGGGCATTGCGGGCCGAGTCCTTCGGCGCCCCGTTCTCCCGGTTCCCCGGCGCGAACACCACCAGCGGCGGATTCGCCCCCATCAGGTTGAAAAACGAGAACGGCGCCACATTCACCCCGCCCTCCTCATCCAGCGTCGACACCCACGCAATCGGCCGGGGCACCACCAGCGAAGCCAGCAGCGGATAGGCGCGGTCGGCATATTCGCCGAGAAGATCGATGTTCATGAAAATCAGAATATTGCCACCGGGAGAGCACGGGCGGCTGCGCCGAAACTACCCCATCCCCCGCGGCGGCCCATCACTTTTTTCTCACGAAAGGGGCAACCCCACCTCTCCCGGCCAGCCCGCCATGCGCCTCTAACAAGCCGTTTTTCTGCTCGGTACCTGTCAGACAGCATTTAGAAGTTAAGCCACTCCACCTATGCATCGATCGCTATCTTATCATACCCTCCCGCTCCTCGGCGTGGCAGCGGTCTCCCTCGTCAGCGCCGTCTCCGCGCAGACCCTCGTGATTTCAAATCTCGATCAGCCGCAGACCACCTCCGCGACCATCACCGATCCGGCCGCCCGCCGGGCCATGAAATTCACCGCCGGCAATACGGATGCAGTACTGACCTATCTCTCCCTGCTCTCCGACTCACTCGGCTTCGGCCCCGGTGCCGACGCCTACATCCAGATGGAACTCCACGCCGATAACAACGGCCTGCCTGGAAACCTGGTCGCGACCTACTTCCCCTATCAGCAGTATTACGGCTACAAGGATACCATCGACCTGAACATGGGGCCCACGGTCACGCTCAAAGCCCACACCACCTACTGGCTCACCACCGGTCCTGTGGACGTGAAATACGAGCGCGGCTGGCTCCGCACCACTTCCACCGCCGCCACCGGCCTTCCCGGCTGGAGTCTGGGCACCAGTTCCGCCACCTCATCCGATGGCGTCACCTGGACCGCTTCCCCGGACATCTACATGATGTCGGTCACCGCCACGGAACTCCCGCCCAATCTCCAGACCTGGGGCAACACCCAGGAAATCACCAACACGGTCGAAAATCCGCAAAACCTCACCGCCTTCGACATGGATGGCGACGGCGACCTCGACCTCATCGCCACCCAGGCCGGCAACTACAATGTCCGCTGGTGGGAAAACCTCGGCGGTGGCAAATTCCGCCGCGCCGGCGAGTGGTTCCCCTACCGCAGCCAGCAGACCTACTCCGCCATCGCCGACTTCAACCACGACGGCAAGGTCGACCTCCTCGCCACCTACTACAATGGCGGCGACAACACCTTCTACGACCAGCTCTTCACCGGCTCCGGCCTGAACGGCGGCTTCACCCTCCAGGGCTCCGCCTTCCCCGTCGGCACTCCGGACCTTCACGGTCAGATCAACCAGATCGTCCAGGACCTCGATGGCGACGGCGCTCCGGAAATCCTCAGCCCCACCGGCACCTGGCTCAACAACAGCTCCGGCTCCTTCACCACCCACGTCGCCAGCGGCCTCCCCGACACCGTCTTCTCCGCCCCGGCAAAAGCCCGCGCCTGGGTCGATGCCAATGGCGACGGCCGCCCGGACCTCTTCTTCGCCAGCGGCGCCTCCCTCTACCGCTTCCTGAACCAGGGCGACGGCACCTTCGCCGCCGGTGAAATCCTCGCCACCCTCGACCCTTCCGCCACCGAGGTCTTCGACAGCCTCACCGCCACCCCCGCCGGCTCCCCGCTCCCCCAGGTCGCCCTCATCGCCGCCCGGAGAAACCCGAACTGGGACGTCGCCAGCGGCCTCTCCCTCTACACCAGCCCCACCGCCGGAGCCCCCTACCAGCTCTCCTCGGTCGTGAAGCTGGACCCGGATAAAAATCAGCAGATCGTCAGCCAGTTCCTCACCACCCGCACCGGTGCGAAGTCCCGCTTCTTCGTCGACTTCAGCGATCCCCTGCCCGTCCGCAATGGCGTTCCCGACAACCGCGGCTTGGTGATGGAAGCCACCATCCGCCCCGGGAAGAAGCCTGCCCTCACCCTGAAGCAGTCCTTCGTCCACCCCGGCATCTCCACCGCCACCCTCCTCGCCGACCTCACCGGCGACAGCATCCCCGACGCCGTCCTCCCGCTGAACCACATCGGCGCGACCAACGCCGCCTCGAACCAGCCCTTCGTCAGCCAGATCGCCTTCTACCCCGCCACCCGCACCGGCTTCTCAAAGACCCTCACCGAGGTCACCAACCCCGCCACCGACGGCTATGCTGTCTTCGCCGGCGATCTCGATGGCGACGGCGCCCCCGACATCCTCACCCAGGCCTCCGGCGAGCCCAACCAATACATCCCCAACGGCGTCGCCCTCTGGCACAACTCCGGCCACGGCGAATCCTTCCGCCGCGAGTCACTCCTCGCCCGCGGCACCTACAATGGCGTCGTCGCCGTCGCCGACCGCAATAAGGACGGCCGCAAGGACATCCTCACCTTCTGCTCCACCCGCGACCCGAACACCGGCCTCTACACCGATGAACTCATCCAGTTCAATGCCCTCGGCAACGGCAAGTTCCGCCAGCAGATCCTCCTCCGCCTCACCAAGAGCGGCCTCTGGTCCACCGTCGAACTCATCGATGGCGACCAGGACGGCTACCCCGACCTCCGCATCAATGGCAGCCTCTGGCTGAAAGGCTCCAAGACCGGCCGCTTCCCCACCAAGATTCCCACCGTCCCCACCCCCGGCTTCCCCGCCGCCGGCCAGACCCTGGTCGATGTCGACTGGGACGGCGACATGGACTACTGGGATGAAGCCGCCGGCACCTGGCTGGAAAACACCGGCAAGACCACTCCCTGGATCAGCCACCCGGGCCCGTTTGTCCGCTTCGACACCATCGCCCCCACCCTCGACCTCGATGGCGATGGCCACCCGGACTACGTCCAGCACGGCTACAACGACTACGTCACCGCCCTCATCGCCCGCGGCGATGCCGGCAAGGACTCCGGCTACTACCCCATTAGTACCACCCTCCCCCAGCTCGCCCTGCTGAAGCCCGTCAGTTGGGTCGATATCGATGGCGATGGTGACCTCGACCCTGTTTACCCTGCCGATCCCGGCCAGCATTCCGGCACCTTTGAGATCCGCTACCGCGTCAATACCAGTCCCGGGTTCCAGATCAGCGCCGAGCAGCGCGTCGCCGTCGCCGGAGCCTACTCCCGCGACCAGATGCTCGCCGCCGACCTCAATGGCGACGGCGTCCAGGACCTCATCAGCGCCTCCCTCAGCGTCCACCGCATCGAGTGGTTTCCCGGCATCGCCAGCCACTGACCGACCGGGCGACAGGAGGAAAAGATCCACCGCGCCGAAATCGACAGCCTCAAAAAGGAAGACGGGCAACCGTCTTCCTTTTTCGTTTTCCCCACCAAGCCGCGCTCCGCCTTCCGCCTCCCGGACGCTCCGCCCCATGCCTGCCAAGTGGCTGGCACGTCCCGTGACTGCTTTAAAAATCCCGCGGCCGCAGGCCGGAAACTCAGCCGAGTCACCCAAGATCCCCGCCTCGTGGGTGTCCAAGTGGCTGAACTGAGTGGAACGAAGTAGACTGACGCGAAGTGTCAGCCCGGCGGATTTGCCCGGCGGGGCAAATCAAACCTCCCTGCCCCAGTTCGCAAGCTCCCGGCCGCAGGCCGCAAATAACCGAACGCCCCCTGCGGCCTCAGCTCACCGCAGCGCCGAAAGGAGCGGAGGCTTTCCCAGCTTCCATCCCCCCCCTCCCGGGCCTCCGGCCGCACTCCACTTCATAGAACGCCAAAGGCGTGAACGGATACAGCCCAGGGTGACCAGAGCGAAGCGGCGGAAACCCTGGGTTCCAACCACCCGGCAAAGCCGCAAGACGGGCGCATCCTCACGCTCCTTGCCCGGGAAATTCCGCCGCGCCCGCTCCTCTTTCCGGCTTCGATTCTCCCATTGCCGGAAGAACCCCGGACTCTGGCCGCACTTCCAGGAGCGCCGCAGGTGCGAAATGAGACAGCCAGGGGTGAAACCCCTGGTAGAGACACCCGGCGAAGCCGCAAGACGGGCGCATCCTCACGCTCCTTTCCCGGCAAATTCCACCGCGCCCGCTCCTCTTTCCGGCTTCGACTCTCCCATTGCCGGAAGAACCCCGGACTCTGACCGCACTTCCTCCAACGGGAATCCACCCTCCACACCCCACGCCCCTCCAAACCCCAGAAAACTGAACCCT
>JAQGPE010000072.1 GCA_028293225.1 Akkermansiaceae bacterium
GAATGGGCCGCAGCCAGGTGGATGGATCCACCTGGGTTTCGTTGTCCGGGATCGTCGCTTCTTCAGCCAGAACAGATCCCATTGCCAGGCAACCGCTATAACAAGCGGCTGCCAGTAAGAGGGAGCGGAGGGGGCGAGTGCGCAGAAAATCGACGTGGAGGGAGGAGACCCTTGGCATATGAGTCGCATGCCTATCGATTTCTTTGAGAGGGTCAATAGGGATCGTGTGTCTTCACGTAAATTTCATGTAACGAGGTCCGCACAAAATCAGATATGTCTTCAGATGAGGCCAACAATTTCATGGCTTGATGTAGTCCGGCAGCCATCAATTCGACGGCGAGCCGGAAACGGCCAATAACGCCACCTCGGTCCTGGACGCTTCGCGCTTGGGTTCTCATCCCGCCAGCGATTCCCGGGGTAGGTTCGTGGTTTTGAGGAAGGTCATCATTTCACTCTCGATCGAGACTGAAATGGTCGGGCTGGCGGGATTCGAACCCACGGCCTCCTGCACCCCATGCAGGCGCGCTACCAGACTGCGCCACAGCCCGTATCCGATTTTCGGACGGGCGGCGAGACAAGCAGGGGAAATCCGAGTTGGCAAGCCTGTAAAACCGTGCGATTGCGGACGCATGCAACGCGTGAAAACGGCAATCGTCGGAGCAAGCGGTTACACCGGGCAGGAACTGCTGCGGAATCTGCTGGTGCATCCGCATGTCGAGCTGGTGGCGGCGACGTCGCGGCAGGAGGCCGGCAAGCCCCTTTCCAGCGTGTTCCCCCGCTTCCGCGGCCTGCCGGGCAGCGAGCTGGCCTTCATCGAACCGGATGCCGATGCGATCGCCGCGACAGGTGCGAAGGTCGCTTTCCTGGCGTTGCCCCACGGGGTGGCCGCGGACATCGCGACGGCGCTGCTGGCGAAAGGGCTGAAGGTGATCGATCTGAGCGCCGATTTCCGCCTGAATGACGCGGCGGTGTATGAGGAATTCTATGGTCATGTGCATCCCGTGCCGGCGCTGCTGGACGAGGCGGTCTACGGTCTGCCGGAAGTGCGGCCGGACGCGATCCGCGCGGCGCGGCTGGTGGCCTCCCCCGGCTGCTACCCGACCAGCATCCTGCTGCCGCTGATCCCGATCCTGCAGGCCGGGCTGATCGAGGAGGTGACGATCGTGGCGAACTCCCTGAGCGGCGTCAGTGGCGCGGGCAAGAAGGCCGACACGACGCTGCTGTATGTGGAGTGCAATGAAAGCGTGCGCGCCTATGGCCTGCCGAAGCACCGGCACCTGTCGGAAATCGAGCAGGAGCTCTCGCTGGCGGCCGGAGTGCCGGTGGTGATCACTTTCATCCCGCACCTGATCCCGGTGACCTCCGGAATCCTGACGACGACGACGGCGCTGCTGAAGAGCGGCATCGACCCCGATGAGATCGGGGAAGCGCTGCAGGGCGCGTATGCGGACTCGCCCTTCGTGCGGCTGCTGGGCAAGGGCGGGTGCCCGGACACCAAGCACGTCACGCGCACCAACTTCATCGACATCGGCTGGAACTACGATCCGCGGACCGGCCGGGTGCTGCTGCTGAGCGCGGAGGACAACCTGGGCAAGGGCGCGGGATCGCAGGCGGTGCAGTCATTTAATCTGATGTTTGGTCTGCCGGAGACCGCCGGGTTGCTTTTCGTGTAAGAATCCCCCAGCGTCGCGACTCCTTTCCGCAAACCATGGATTTCCCCATCTCCCGGCTTGAAGGAGGCGTCGGCGCGCCTCTGGGTTTTCGTACCGCTGCGATCTCGTGCGGCATCAAAAACCCCGCGGTGGAGCGCCTGGATCTGGGGTTGATCGTGTCGGACACGCCGTGCACTTCGGCGGGCACCTTCACGACCAACCGGGTCAAGGCGGCGCCGGTCCGGCTGTCCCAGGCGCACCTGCGCAAGGGCGAGCTGCGGGCGGTCATCGCGAACAGCGGCAATGCCAATGCGTGCACCGGCGTGCAGGGCATCCAGGACGCGAAGCAGATGTGCCATGGCGTGGCGAAACCGCTCGGCCTGAAGCGCTCCGAAATCGGGGTGTGCTCGACCGGGGTGATCGGCCTGCCGATGCCGATGGTGCGGATCACGCCGAAGTTCGACGAACTGGTCGGCGCGCTGAACGCAGGCAGCGGCAATCCCTTTGCGAAAGCGATCATCACCAGCGACACGCACGAAAAGGAGATCGCGATCTCCTTCGACCTGGGCGGTCACGAGGTGCGGATCGGCGGCTGCGTGAAGGGCGCCGGAATGATTTCCCCGAGCATGGCGACGATGCTGTGCTTCATCACCACCGACGCCAACGTCCCGCACGAAGAACTCCGCAAAGGGGTTCAGGAAGCGGTCGACGAAAGCTTCAACCGCATCACCATCGATGGGGACATGAGCACCAACGACACGGTGCTGGTGCTGGCCAACGGCGCCTCCGGCATGCCGCCGATCCGCCGTGGCGGCGAGTCTTGCAAGCCCTTCCGCGAGGCGCTGCGCTGGGTGATGCTGGAACTGGCGAAAGCCGTGGTGCGCGATGGCGAGCGGGTGACCAAGTTTGTGACCGTGGACGTCAAGGGCGGCCGCACCTATCTGGAGGCCAAGAAGGTCGCCGAGGCGGTGTGCAAGTCGGCGCTGGTGAAATCGTCCTGGAATGGCGGCGACCCGAACTGGGGTCGCGTGCTGCACGCCGTGGGCTACTCCGGCGCGCGGATCCGCGAGGAACTGGTCGACATTCTCTACGATGGCAAGCCGGCCTGCCTGGGAGGCCTGCAGGCGCCCTCGGCCATGGAGGAACTGCGGGAGATCGCGGCGCAGGCCGCCTTCAACATCACGATCCACCTGAACCAGGGGAGTGCGGAGTACACGATGTACAGCAGCGACCTGTCGCCGGAGTACATCGACTTCAACCGCTCCGAATACGCCTACTGGAAGCAGGCGCGGAAAGACGGGTTGGTTTGAGCGGGAAACCGGACCGGCTTGCTTTCGACTTGATGGGATGGGCTTTGCATGGCAAAGCCAGCCGCAGATGACGACCAGCCACGAAGCGGCCGAACAACTCCGGACCATCCGCTCCATCATGGAGCGGGCCACCATTTTCCGGGCGCTGTCCGGGGAGGCCGCGCTGGTGGGGGGAGCCATGTCGCTCGCGGCGGGCTGGCTTTCGGAAGCGCAGCACGGCTGGGCCTGGGGCCTGACCTGGCTGGGCGGACTCGGGGTGGTGCTGATGTTTTTCCTCTGGCAGACGCTTCGGACGGCGCGGGCACGCGAGAAGCCGCTGCTGTCGCAAGGTCTGAAGGTGGCTCTGCGCGGGGCGCTGCCGTCGCTGATCGCCGGCGGCTTCCTGGGCCTGCTCTACCTCAAGTATGGCAAGCCGGAGGACCGTCCGGAACTCTATGCGGCGGCCTTCTGGATCCTGCACTACGGGCTGGCGCTGCTGGCGATCCGCGAGTTCGCGCCGAAGTCGATGGTCTGGCTGGGCGCGGCTTTCGTGCTGTGCGGGCTGGGGTGTTTCTGCGCGATCTCCTTTGTCCAGGTGGCGAAGCACGTGATGCTGAGAATGGGTCCGTCGGGGGTCATGGCGGCGACATTCGGCGGCTTCCACTTGCTTTACGGCGCGGCGATCGTCACCACCACCCGTCGCGACAGCCCGGGCACATGATCGATTTCTCCAAGCTCGATAAAACGATCCACGAAAAGGGCCGGCTGGGCATCATGACGCTGCTGGCCTCCCGGGTGGAGCCGTGGCCCTTCCAGGACCTCAAGAACGAGCTGGAGATGAGTGACGGCAATCTCATCACCCATTTGCGCACCCTGGAGCAGGCCGGC
>JAQGPE010000075.1 GCA_028293225.1 Akkermansiaceae bacterium
GACAGCACGCCAGAAATTGACGCGGAGATCGACCAGGCTTTCATTTGGGGCGGGGGCGTCTTTGCCGCCGAAGCAGAGCACCCTGATCCTGCAGTCGCAAAGAATGCCAAAGAGGTGCTCGACTACATCGCCACTCTAATGAGCCAGCCCCAACGCCGGGACTCGATCTGAGGGATCCCTTCACCACTCCACCCCGACCCCTTCCTCCGGGATCAGGATCCGCTCGCTGATCCCCAGCCGGTCCGCTTCCTGCAGCAGGCGCTCCACCGGCTCTTCCATCGGCTCGTTGCCGAGCGGGAAAGTCCCGTAATGCATCGGAATCATGACCTTGGCCCCCAGCTCCGCGAAAGCGCGCACCGCCTCCTCCGGATTCAGGTGCACGTCGCGACCGCTGGGCGCTTCGTAGGCGCCGATCGGCATCAGGGCGACGTCGATGTCCGGGTAGCGTTTGCCGATTTCCGCAAAGCCCTCAAACCAGGCGCTGTCGCCGCAGTGGAAGACGCTCTTGCCGCCGGCCTCGATCAGATACCCGCCGTAGTCCCGGTGCGTATCATGCAGGTAGCGCGCGCCCCAGTGATGGCTGGGTGTGTGGATCACCTTCATGTCGGGGAACTCCAGGACGTCCCAGACCTTCATCTCATGCACGGCGGGAAAGCCCAGCCGCTTCACCAGTGAGGCGCTGCCGCGCGGCACCACGATCCCCTGCCGGGATTGCAGGACCCGCAGGCTCGGCTTGTGCAGGTGGTCGAAATGCGCGTGTGTCACCAGCACCAGATCCAGCTCCGGGATCGCGGCCAACGGCAGTCCCGGCTCGCGCTGGCGCTTCACAAAGCCATGCCAGCGCGCCCAGTTCGGGTCGATCATCACCGAGTGCCCTTCGAACTGCAGGAAAAACGCGGCGTGTCCGATCCAGGTCACCCGCACACAGCCGGTCGCGGGGGTGGTCAGCACCGGCTCGCTGGCCTGCCCGCCCGGACGGCGGAACATCCCGGGGACGATGCGGTGCCGGAAGAACTTGAAATTGCGGCCCGGCCAGCCCTTCTGGGGCAAAAGGCCGGAATATTGCGCGACCGTGCGACCGGACTTTGGATAGAGGGGTTCTTTTCCCATGCGACCGGTCAGGTTAGCGCGTTTCCAGGCTCAAGCGACCGCTTCTTGATAGGCACGTGAAATTCTCTCCGCCCAGGATTTCGCCCGCTCGGCATAGGAGGAGCCGTCGTCGGTGTAGAGGATTCCGCGCGAGACATTGATCACGTCCGGAGCCGTGCGCCCGGCCGCCGCCAGAGCGGCCAGATCTCCGCCCTGCGCGCCGAGCCCCGGCACCAGCAGCGGCGCGTCCGGCATCTTCGCCAGCACGTCCGCGGCATTGGTCAGGCCGACCACGTAACCGGTGTCGGTTTCGCGGCCCTCCGCCTTGGCCCGTTCGCCCAGGGCGGTGACGAGTTCAAAGACCGAGCGGCCATCGGCGAGCTTCTGCTGCTGGAAATCGGCGGACCCGGCGTTCGACGTGACCGCCAGCAGGTAGATGCCCTTTCCTTCCCAATCCAGGAACGCCTCGATCGAGTCGTAGCCGAGGAACGGATTCAGCGTCACCGCATCGACGTTCCAGTTCCGGAAGTAGCTCTGCGCGTAGTACTTCTGCGTCTCACCGATGTCGCTGCGCTTCGCGTCCAGGATCACCGGCACTTCCGCGGGCATGTCGGCCAGCAGCTTTTCCAGGATCGCGATGCCGCGCAGGCCCATGGCCTCGAAGTAGGCGATGTTCGGCTTGTAGGCGGCGGCGTATTCGCGCGTTTCCTCGACCACCCGCTTCAGGAAATCCGGCACGGCCTCGATGCCGCCCTCGCCGGGACGGGGGTCAAGCCCCACGCAAAGCCGGGAGCCGGTGGTTTCGATGCGCTGACGGAGCCGCTCGGAGTATCGCATGCGCGCGTTCTACCCACCCCCGGCGGCGGGGGCAAGGGCAAGGAAGGTCGCCGTGACTTCCGGGCTCGACGTCGTAGCTTCCCGTGGGATCAAATCGAAGGTGATGTTTCACCTCCTGAAAAGCCTGTCCGCTCTTCTATTCGGGATGATCGCCACCGCCTCTGCCGCGGAGGGATTCTACGAATTCGAGCACAAGGGCCCCGACCCGGATCATCTGCTGATCGTCAGCGGCTATCCGGCCAAGGAACTGGACCGGACGATCAAGGAGCTGAAGTTTCCCAGTGATTCCCTGGCCACCATGGTCACGGTGGGACCTTTCGGCGGCGGTTCAGGCGTTTGTCTCAAAGGACTGTTGCCGGAATACATTCCAGGCGACGCTCCCGACAAAATGGTGAAACAGAAATACCAGCTCATCTTCGCCAGCCGGCCGGCCATTCCGGAGAAGTCAGCCAGCGGTCCGCTCACCACCACCAGCGTGGAGGTGCCCATGGACTTCGCCATCCCGATGCAGAGACTCTGGGTTCAGTTCGTCCTCAGCACCGGTCATCGCCCTTGCGCGGAATGGATGCTGGACGGCGACACCCAGTACTTCACGGCCCGGCCGGGCGAAGACTTCATCAGCGGATCTCTGAGAAACGCGCCCGAAGGAGGGCTTTGCGAGAAGATGTCGAAACTGGCGAAGTCACTGGAAGACCTGAAAGATCTGAGCGGCGATCTGAAGGAACAGAAACTGGAGGTTCTCCGCACCCAGATCGCCGTACTGAGCCGGCAGTTTCCCGCTCTGAATGACGAAAGCGAATAGGGCTGGGGATGTCTCTGGCTACCGTGTCCTTTACCCGCTATACTCTGCCACACTCTCATGAAACGCGTGCACGTGCGGCGGAGTCTCTGGATCGGTGGCGGGATTTTACTCCTGCTCCTCCTGAGTTCCATCTCCTCGACAACCACGGTGTGGATGGACCCGGTGACGGGCAGCCGAAAAATCTCGAAGACTTTCTGCGGGATCACCCTGGAGGATCGGGTCTCAACGGACAACCCACTGGATCAACGCGTCTATCAGACCGGATCGGTGCGGAGCCGGGACTGGGAGTTTCTCTCCCGAACCAGCTACTCTTTCTTCGAGGAGGTCCACAGCTGCGGGAGAGCTCCCCGCTCGTTTTTCATCAAGGCGATGGACCCGGCACAATTTAACGACCTGGGCGATCAGCTCCAAACCGCCGCCGCCCGCGGAGCCAGCCCGGCAGAACTCCGCCAGATCACGGAAGCAGCCGTTCAGAAGTTCTAAGAATCCTGACGGTCAAGTCCGGTGCCGTTATCGACTTCGTCACCGCATCATCACCCGCAGGCGCATGCCGTTCTTTGGCCGCAAGGTGATCAGCGGGTCGGGCACCACCTCGAAGCCGGGCACGGGCCGGAACTTCAGGTGGCGGTGGAAGATCGCCGTCATGATCACCAGTTCCTGGATCGCGAACTGGTTGCCGATGCAGCCGCGCGCGCCGGCGCCGAAGGGGAAATAGATCATCGGCTCATTCGGCGGACGCCGGTCCGGGGCGAAGCGGCCGGGGTCGAACTTCATCGGCTCATCCCAATACTCCGGGCTCCAGTGGAAATGGAAAATCGGAATCATCACGTTGGTGCCCGCGGGGATCTGGTAGCCGCCGATTTCGTCGTCCTCGCCCGCCCTGCGCCCGACCGACCAGATCGTCGGGAACAGCCGCAGCGATTCCTCCACGACCTGCCTGGTATACGGCAACCCGGTAATGTTGCCCGCCGAAAGCGAGGCGGCCGCTTCGGCGCTGTCGATTTCCGCCCACAAGCCGGCCTCCACCTCGGGATGGCTGGCCACCAGGTGCAGCAGCCAGCACATCGCATTGGCGGTGGTCTCGTGACCGGCGACGAACATGGTCATCACCTCATCGCGCAGCTGCTCATCGGTCATGCCGCGGCCGGTCTCCTCGTCGCAGGCGGAAAGGAACATCGCCAGCAGGTCATCGTGGCCGTCGGGGGCCTTGCGACGCTCGGTGATGATGCCGTCGACAATGCCATACAGAGCCTCCCGCGCCGCAAATTCGCGGGCATTGAAGGGCGTGGGGAATTTGCGCGGCAGGAAGAACCGCCACGGGTGCCGCAGCATGCGCAGGGCATCCTCATTGAGCATGGCGATGTATTTGCCGACCTCCGCCGCGGTGCCCTCCACGTCGGTGCTGAACATGGCGCGGGAGATGATGTCCAGGGTCAGGGTCGACAAGGGAATGGACAGTTCGGTGCCCTGGAGATCCCCGGCGTCGCGGGCGAGCTTCTCCACCGCCGCGATGGAGCGGGACACCATCATGGAAAAGATCCCTTCGAGCCGCTTCCGGTGAAAGGCCGGCTGGGTCATCTTGCGCTGGCCGCGCCAGAACTCGCCGGAACTGGTCACCAGCCCGTTGCCCATCAGCAGCCGTAGCACCGCATAGGAGCGGCTCTTTTCCTGATACCTGCTGTAGCGCTCCACCATCACCTGGCGGGCCCACTCCGGCCTGGCTACGACAACCGCCGTACCCAGCGGGGAGCTGATGGTGTAGATCCCGCCGAGCTCTTCCGCCCATTGCGCGATCCACTTCAGCGGATCGCGCTGCGCGTAGTAGGCGGTGCCCATGAGCCAATGGCTCGGCTTGGTGGCCTTCGGTGGGAGCGGGAGTGTCACAACAGATGGGTGGGGAAATGGGGTGAAGGAAGAACGGCCCGGGGCGGCGGCAACCCGTGGCTACGCGGACGATGGACGATCTATTTCGCGGCGCTGATCTTTCGGACCTCGAAATGATAGGGATACGGCTTGGCGGCGCGGCGTTGCTGGGTCTCCAGGTCCGACTCCAGCTTGCGAAAGCCGGCGGTGAGCTCGGAGCCGTTGGGGTCGTTTGCCAATAGGCGGCCCTGCTGCACATCCGCGCCCCACAGCTTGTCGCGGGCATCGACCAGGTCCTTTACCACCACCGACTGCGCGTCCCATGGACCGCCGGGCTGCCAGCCGTCCGCGGTCTTGCCTGAGATGTTCACCCCCTTGGCCAGGGAGGCGGCGCTTTCCTTGCCCAGATCGCGACCTTCGGCCTTGATCTCGTAGTCGCCCTCGGCCAGGCCCTCGATCTTCAGAAGGTAGCCGTTGATGCCGTCGGGGATGGGAACCCAGCCGTAGTTGAGGCCGCTGAGCGGACCGAGGTTCAGCGGCAGCCCTTCATCCAGCCGGGTGAAGGCGACGCCGTCCGGGAGGGCTTTCACCTCAGTGATCTTGCAGCCCTCGCCGCTGCCGGTGGCCTTCTTCGCATCGACCGCGGCGGAGGATACCTCCGGAGGTGCGCCCAGGCCCTTGAGCATGGAGTAGGCCATCGCCAGGTGGCCCAGTTCATCCAGGTGCACGCCGTCTTTCACGTGCAGGCGCATCTGGTCCTCGGACTTCTCCTTGCCGGCGTTGCTCTGCAGGACGCGGCGCTGGATTTCCCGCATGCCGCGCTGGATGTCGATGGTCTCGGCGCCCAGGGATTTCGCCAGCGCCAGGCCCTCGTCGGTCATCGCTTGCAGGTAGCCCTTTTCCGCCTCGTCAGGGGGAACGTCGGTGATGGCCGGAGAGCAAATGACCGGCCGCACCTTGTGCTCCCGGCAGCGCTCAATGATCGTGCGGATCCCGTCCAGGTAGGCCTTCTTGTGCTCGTCATCGGCCTTGGTGCCCCAGGCGATGTCATTGATGCCGAATGCTACGGTAACCACCGTAGCGCCCTGGCTGAAGACGTCGCGGTCCAGGCGGGCCAGGCACTTGGTGGCGGTGTCGCCGCCTTCCCCTGCGTTGACGAAACGCACGTGCCGGCCGGGATAGCGCATCAGGGTGTAGTGCTCCACGATCTTCGTGTAGCCGCGGGCCGCGGTGATACTGTCGCCGAGAAAGGCCAGCGTGTCGCCATCGCGCAGGGCGAAGTCCGCCCGCACGGAACCGGTTCCCACCAGGGCCGCGGAAAGGAAAAGCAGGGGCTTGCGGAGAGAGAGCATTTTCATGGAGTGGTGATTCTAGGAAAGGGGCCGCATGCCATGGACCAGGAGATCCAGGGTGGCGGTCTCGGCGACTTCGTCGGAAAGAGCGGTCATGCCGGGATCGTGCGGCCGCTGCAGCGCCGACCAGGCGATGGCCTGCACCATCAGGGCGGCCGCCGCGTGGAAATCCGGCACCGTGCGCAAAAGCCCGGCTCGGGCGCGCCTGGACAGATACCCGGCCAGCAGATCCAGCAGGCGGTCGCGCAGACCGGCCACGAAAACGTCGGCCAACCCCGGAAACTCCAGGGCGCATTTCGTGAGCAGCAGCAACGGCCGCCGGTAGCGGAAGGTCAGCCGATACTGCTCGGCCAGCACGGCGCGCAACTCGGCAAGGGCATCCTCCGAATGGTCCGCGGCCAGGGCCGCCGTCAGCGCCGGCCACTCGGC
>JAQGPE010000819.1 GCA_028293225.1 Akkermansiaceae bacterium
CGACGTCATTGGAGATGGCCACGGCGTGACCAAACGCCAGGGAGGAGGTTCCGGCCGGGGTCGGAATATCGACTTCCTTGGTCCAGCTCCCATCGCCCCCCTTGCGATAGATCATCGCCATCTTGACGGAGCTGGTGCCGTAACTGAAGACGAAGGCAGTGCCTGACAGGGCCAGCGACAGCGGGCGGCGGCGCCGGTCCACCGCATCCACATAGTCGTTGTCGATCAGCAACCCCATATCCAGCATCGACTGCTGGGTCCAGACGCCGCCGGTCCGGTTGTAGACATGGACGTAACGCTGCCAGAAATTACTCTGATAGAGGGCGGAACTCGCAATCAGCAACGTGTCACCTGAAAGCGCGACCGCACTGCCGAAGCTGGCCAAATTGTAAGGATTGGGGAATGAGAGATTATCCGGCGAAATGAGCTTCTGTTGCAGGGACCAGACGGAACCGCTGCGGGTGAAAATCGATACCGCTCCGGAGCCGGTCGCCCGCTCGTTCGCGAAGGGTTCTCCGATGACTGCCGTATCTCCATCCAGCGCCACGACATCTCCGAACAGGGCGCCATTTCGCGAGATCGGATCGGTCAGCCGCTGCTCCAGCGAAACCACCAGCGGATCGACCGTCAGCGGGTAGCGGGCGTCGCGGTCATTGATGGCGATGACTACCCCGTCCCCTGCCGGGTGCATGTGCGCGGCGAGCTGCCTGCCACCGGCGTCCCAGACCTTCAGATCGCGATAGCCCAGCACCGGGAGGTCCGTAGCGGGATCGACGAAGACGAGGTTCTCCGCCCCTTCAGGATCGGGCTCGGCGCGGAGTTCGGAAAGCAGGAGCCGCAGCACTGCGGGCCCCGCTTCGGCGGATGGCCGCTCGTTGAGTTGAAAGCCGTGCTCGAAGCCCTCCGGGCGGTTCCGGTACCACTCGGTGATCGCCCCATGATCCCGCGCGGCCCGGTCTCCCTCAGCGCTCCAGGCATCACCGGCCGGCGCCGACTTCAGCCGCAGGGAAGCCTGCCAGCATACGCCCGGCAGCCCGGACCCGAACCGCACGCCGCCGTCATCCAGAAAGCGGGCGGTGAGTTGCTGGCCAGGGTTCGCGGCGAAAAACGCAGCCCCCTGGTTTTGCGGAAGCTGCCGCGCCGCTGCCCCGGGAATCGGCTGCACCGCATGGGCCGCCTCGCGAATCGCCTGCTGCAGCGAGGCCTGCTCGTCCGCGGGCAGATCACTGATCGAAGTGACCGCGCGGGTCTGCGGATCGGTCAGCGGCGCCGGCATTTCCTCCTCCGCCAGCTCCCGCCGCAGAGGCGGTCGCGGCAAACCCGGCGGGCCGGAAGAGGAGAAATCCTGAGGCTTCTCCGGCGGACGCGACGTCCGGTTGAGAGAAGGGTTCGCGCTTTCGCTGACGTGCAACCAGCTCAGTGAGACACCAAGCAGGCACGCCAGAGAAAACGCCCATTGCGAGCGTCGGTTCTTGGTTTGCATAATTTCAGTGGGGAGGAGCCCACGAAAGTTAAGCCTCACCTTAGGCCCCGGGGCGCCGGCTGTCGAGGTAGGGAAATCTCCGCTCAATTCAGGTCCGCCCGCAGTTCAGGAATGGCCGCGCTCTGTTTTACAGTGACCGCCGTACCTGCCCCATCCCTACCGCCACCCCCATCATGCGGATTGCCCTTTTCCCACTGCATGCCGATGCGGAATGCCCGTAAAAGCGCGCCTGCCCCTTGCGCCGCGCGCTCGAAATCCGGCGAACTGCCAACCCTTGCCACTTCAGGGCTGGCGGGGATTTCCAAGCCCGGAAAAATGCCCGTTCCGGCAGCAGGGCACGCCAAGTGCAAGGCCGCCCTTGCATGAAATCCCAACTTCTACTCATTGCCCTGATCACTCCGGTCATCGCGCAGGAACCTCTTCCCCGTCCCGGCACCGCGGTCGAAAAAACCGTCACCGAAACCGTCACTCCCGACGGCCAGCGCACCGTGGAAGAGACCGTCGTCGCTAAGCCAGCGGTCCCCGTCGCCCCTCCTGCGCCGGCTGTCGTCGCGGTTGCCGCCGGCTTCGATCCCGCCCGCCGCCTGGCCATCGTCCCCCGGGCCATCCCGGTCGCCCCGCCAGCCGCCCCGGGCACCCGCACGGAAACGACCGAGACCACCACCACGCAGGTTGGGGGCCGCGTCTACAACACCGAGCGCAGTGTCGTCGTCTTCGAGGGCCGCGAACTCCCCTACGTGACCGTGCCGGTCCTCTTCGTTCGTGAAACCGCCGAGCTGCTCGACAGCCAGTCCCGCGCCGCGCTCGACCAGACCGCCGCCGCCATCACTGCCGTCATCGGCACCGATCCGAACGCGTCCTTCCAGATCGAAGGCCACACCAGCACGGAAGGCACCGACGACTTCAACATGACCCTCTCCCAGGCCCGCGCGCAGCGGATCTATGACGAGCTCACCCAGCGCTACCACATCTCCCCCGGCGTGCTCACCGCCCGCGGCTACGGCGAGATGTATCCCGCCTACCCGAACGGCAACGAGACCCAGCTCACGCTCGACCGCCGCGTGCTGGTCGTCCGCACCCGCTGAGCGCCCTCCGCAACGGGCATTCTGCATTTTCCCGTCCAAGGCGTTGCAGCCTGCCCGAATCGGATTATGGGACCGCCTCAAGAAACCGCTGCAAATCAACAGATTACGACACACCCTCGGTTTTGCACCCCGTCTGCTTAAAGCGATTGCGAAGGAACTCTCCTCTCACCCAACCAACACTGATCTTATGAAAACCACCATCATTGCCTTCCTCGGCCTTCTTGCCCTGAGCGCCCTGCCGAGCTGCACCACCGTCCAGCCGGTCGCCACCGTGCCCGCCCAGGCCACGACCACCCAGCAGACCACCACCGCCGTCGAACCCTACACCGGCTCGACGACCTACAAGAAGACCACCACCACTTCCTACTAAGCCCGTCCTAGTAGATTGGTCCGCCGTGGCCGAAAAAAGGCCATCCCTTTTCGGGGATGGCCTCTTTCGTCAAATCTCCGTCCTCGCAACGGCTCAGACACCGAGCAACTCCGCGGCGGAAGCCACGGCGATGCCGTGAGCGTCACCCACCGGCGCACAGGTCAACTGGCCACCGGTGGTGTTGACCGCGCCAAGCAGTTCCTTGCGCACGCGGGCCGCACCAGCCACGCCATTGTCGGCGAGCAGGGTGATCCAGCGCTGGGTGGTGTTGTTGAGAGCCTGGCTGGCGGTGCGGGAATAGGCACCGGGCATGTTCGCCACGCAGTAGTGGATCACGTCCTCCTCGACATAGGTCGGGGCGTGGTGGGTAGTCGGGCGGGTGGTTTCCGCGCAGCCGCCCTGGTCGACGGCGATGTCGACGAACACGCTGCCCGGCTGCATCAGGCGCAGCATTTCCCGGGTGATCAGCTTCGGAGCCTTCGCCCCGGGAACCAGCACCGCGCCGATCACCAGATCCACCCGTGGCAGCAGCTCGGCCAGGTTCGCTTCGCTGGAGAAGACTGTGTGCGTGCCGGTCATGGTGATGTCGAGGAAGCGCATGCGCTCGAAGTCGACTTCAAGAATGGTCACGTCCGCGCCGATGCCGGTCGCCACGCGGGCTGCGTTCACGCCGGCGGTGCCGCCACCGATGACGACCACGCGGCCGGGAGCCACGCCCGGGACGCCGCCCAGCAGGGTGCCGCGACCGCCGTTGTGCTTGGCCAGGTGATAGGAACCGACGATCGAGGACATGCGGCCGGCGATTTCACTCATCGGCTCCAGCAGCGGCAGGCGCTTGTTCACCTCCAGGGTCTCATAGGCCAGCGCGGTGCAGCCGCTCGCCATCAGGGACTCCGTCAGGTGCTTTTCGGCGGCTAGGTGCAGGTAGGTGAAAAGGATGTGGCGGGGCTCCAGGCGGGCGACTTCCTCCGGCTGCGGCTCCTTGACCTTCACGATCATGTCGGCGGCCGCGAAGACCGCGCCGGCGTCAGGAAGGATTTCGGCACCGGCCGCCCGGAACTGCTCGTCCGTGTAGGCCGAGCCATTGCCGGCACCTGTCTGCACGAACACGCGGTGGCCGCGCTTCACGAGTTCTCCTGCGGAGCTGGGGATCATGGAGACGCGGTTCTCCTGCGCCTTGATTTCTTTCGGGATGCCGATGTTCATGTGTTTTCCTTCCAATAGAGGTGCGCGCGCAGGCATAGGACCCCGCCGGACGCTTGTCTTCTCGGAAATCCGGGAAAATGTCACAAATTTCGAATTTTGCGCTTCCCTCCCGGTCTGACCGGCCTTTGCGGGCTCAAAACGAAAAGCGCGTCCTGCCCGCAGAAAACACTTTCCCGGGCCTGAGAAATCCCCCATACGGTGCGCCCGCCCGCAAGGGAAAGGCCGACTTAGCTCAGTTGGTAGAGCAGTTGATTTGTAATCATCAGGTCACCAGTTCGAGTCTGGTAGTCGGCTCCATCATCCTCAGTCAGATACGAGGATCATGCGATTTGGAGGGAAAATCGGGTGCCTTACCTCTGCCTCCAGCGGGTAGATGTGCGAATCGAGTCCTTCTGAACCGGGCTCCAAACCTCCGGCCTTTTCTTCGGTGGCCGGGAAGATCCAATTCTCGCTGATCTTCAGCAGGGCGTGGTTGGAGCGTGAAATCTCCGCCGTCCTCAGGCAGTAAGACGGGGATATGGCCATGAACCGTCGCGACTCTCTTTCTCTGGCGCTGTTGGGCCTCACAGGGTTGGCGGGATGCCGCAGAGATCAAAGCAGCTCAGTGCCATTAGCGGCTAATCCACCCCCGGGCCGGGGCCGGCCTGAGGAGAGGAAGGAGAAAAGACAGGTCGAGGGCTGGGATCTCGTGCCGGTGTCTGTTGACCCTGGGCTTGAGATCCGCACCGTGGCAGGTCTGCGGCCTTATCGCCCTTCGGGGTTCGTCGTGCGTCGGGAGGGTCAGGGAGAAAGAACGTTGATCCACAACTACGGCCACGGCGGGGGCGGAATGACTCTCTCTTGGGGATCCTCCCACCTGGCGGTGAGCATGGCCGGAGATCTGGCGGGGCGCTCCTGCGCGGTCATCGGAGGGGGGGTGATGGGGCTCTCCACGGCCCGCCTGCTACAACTGCGCGGCGCGAAGGTGACCCTCTACGCGGCCGCCTTTCCCCCCGAAACCACCTCCGACCGCTCCGGAGCCCAGTGGTGGCCGTTTTCCGTTGTCGATCCGCAGCGCCGAACCCCGGAATTCGTGGCGCAGTACATCGAAGCGGCAAATTATTCCTTCCGCCGTTTCCAAGGACTGGTGGGCGCGGAGTGGGGGGTGAAGTGGGTCCCCAATTATTATCTGAGTGACGACACACCTCACAACGACTGGATCGGCGGACCAGGCGGCGTGCTGAGGAATCTGCAGGTAGGTTTTCAGGACTTCGGGCCGGGGGAGCATGTTTTTCCTGCGAACTATGCGAGGAGATTCTACACCATGATGATCGAGCCCCAAACGTACCTTCGGACGCTGCTGCGGGAGGTGCAGGCCGCGGGCGCCCAAATTCAAGTGAGGCAATTCGGCAGCCGGGAGGAACTCGCAAGCCTGGCGGAAACAGTGGTCTTCAACTGCACCGGCCTGGCCGCCGCCGAACTCTTCGGCGATATGGAACTCATTCCCATCCGCGGGCAACTCACCGTGCTGTTGCCACAAGCTGAAGTGAACTACAACCTGATCAGCGGGCCTCTCTACATGTTTCCGCGCAGCGATGGGATTGTCCTGGGTGGAACCTACGAGAAAGGCCGTACCGAGGCCATCCCCGACCTAGCGGCGAAGCAGCGCATATTGCAGGCGCATCGCGTAGTTTTCGAGAAGATGCGGGAGAATCAAACGAAAATGGGTTCCAGTGAACAGGCAAGCCGTTGAACGGGCAAGGCAACGAGCTTTCTCACTGTACGCCGAAGCCGCGCCCCTGCCGATTTCGCTCAATCCATTGGTGGAAGTGCGTGACCCACGATCAGTGCAAGGGGTCGTGGGGCCGGGATTTATCCACGAGATGAACGCAACGAGGTCTGTTCCGGCTGGGCTGCTGCCCACGTAGGAGACGTTCCACGTCCAAGACTAGGAAAGCTCCGGATTGAGCGGGAATCCCGTCGTTTGCGGTAACGGCCGCGCACAATCCCCGTTCGCCCTGCCAACTTTGCGTGTCATGATGCCCTGATGAGAAACGTTTCTTCTTTCCGTCGGGGGGTGCGGTGTCTTCATTTTCGATACTCCACCTATGAAACCTTTCTTCTGCTTCAAACAGATTGAGGGGATCCGGGAGTGGAGGGGTGGCCGGCAGCCCCAACTGCCTTCCCCTCTCCGGCTAAATCCAAAACCTAAAACCCTGCACGATCATGAACCCAAGACCACCCCGTGCGCGGGCGCTGCGTCTGCCCCTGGCAGCCGCTCTGCTCGCCACCTCCGCGCCCCTTTTCGCGCAAAGCATCACCAACCCCAGCTTTGAGGCCAACAGCTTCACCACGCTGCCGGGTGACATCGCCAGCAACAGCGCCATCACCAGTTGGACCGGCACACCGGCCACCCAAGTCGGCCTGAACCCCGCCGGAGGCACTCCCTATGCCAACAACGGCGCCATCCCCAATGGCGCCAACGTCGCTTTCCTGCGCGCCGGAGGCACTGGCCAGGCAACCCTGAAGGGCACCGCCACCGGCCTGACCATCGGGACGAAATACAATGTTTCCTTCCGCGTGAACGCCCGCTCGGCCGGCACGGTGAACATTCCACGGCTGGTCTTTTCCACCAATGGCACGGGTGAAGCAATGACCACCGATGTCGGCCGCGTCTCCGCCAGCGTGGACGCCACGCCCTGGCGCTACGTCGCCTTCGAGTTCACCGCCACGGCCACCAGCCAGGAGCTGACGCTGACCAATCAGCGCACCAGCGGCGACCACACCCTGCTGGTGGACGATTTCAAGATCGCCGCCTCCACCAACTCCTGGTCCTACCACGCCTGGACCAACGACGCCGACTCCGGCATCGACTCCCAGTACGTCTACACCCACGCGCAGAATCTCGACTCGAACACCGTGCCGACCATCAACGGCGTGCGGTTCTACGGCCACGAGTTCACCTCCGAGCGGCGGCTGCAAAAGACCGGCCTGGACGGGGTCCATAGCTTCGCGGCCGGGCAGCCTCTGATCACCGGGGACAGTGCGGCACTGGCTCTGGATTTCGTCTTCGGCGGCTCCCCCTCGATCACGCTGCAGAACCTGAAGCCGAACACGCAGTACAAGTTCAGCGTCTACGGGGTCGGCTTCGACGCCGTCAGCGAAAGTCAGCAGGTTCCCCGCGCGGCGACCTTCTCCAGCAATATCAGCACGGACAAATACACCGTCGATCTCAACCACTACGGCCAGAACAAGGGCATCGTGGTCGACTACGTCTACACCACGGACGCGCTCGGCAGCGACGTGACCATCAGCTATCCCGGCGTCGGCGTGGACGGCGCGGGCGCCACCACCACCTTTCACACCAGCGCGATCAGCAACCGGGAGACCACTCCGCGGACGCCGGCCGCCACGTGGACCACGACCCAGTGGACCGATGACGCCAGCACCGGCCTCGACAGCAGCTACGTCTACACCCACGCGATCAATCTCAACAGCAACATCGCCGCGAACGTCAACGGCGTGGCGTTCACCCCTCTGGCCGCCGGGGCCACCACCGCGACCTACAGCAACAACCTGGCCGGGGCGGTCGCGGACGTTTCCAACCAGGTCACCGGCTTCGGCACGGATCTGGCCAAGGGCTTCCTCTACAATGCCTATCCGGAGTATCACAAGCTGACCGGCCTGACTCCCGGCAAGCAATACGTCGTCTCCATCTTTTCGGTAGGCTGGGATGCCAATCCGCGCCTGAACCTCTTCCGTGCGGACAAGGGGGATGGCGGCACGCTGCTGGACCAGACCGAGTTCGGCAACGATGCCGGCATCCGCTTTGACCACACCTACACTGCCGATCCCGACGGTGTGGTTGTGATCACCATGACGCCCGCGGATGGCGCCTCGCTCATCCACAGCTACGCCATCACGAACCGCGAAGCGGCCCAGATGGTCGGCGTGGCCCCCACCATCACCCTGCCACCGGCAGCCGCCACCCTGGCTCTGGGCGACACCTACCTCCTGCGGGTCGGCGCCGCCGGCAGCACCGGGATCACCTACCAGTGGAAACGCAACGGCACGAACATCCCCGGCGCCACCAGCTCATCCTACCAGATCAACGGCGCGACGGCGGCGGATGCCGGCAGCTACACGGTCGTGGTCACCAACACCTCGGGCACCGTCACCACCACCGCGGTCATTGTCGACGTTCGTGAACTGGGTCACGGCACCTTCAATACCGGCACGGCTCCCGATGGCTCCCTGCTGGCGGGCGGATTGATCGACCCCCACTTCACCATCGTGACCAATCCGGATTCGGCCACCTCCACCGACGCGTTTGTGGAAACCGCTCTCCCTGGCGCCTGGGTGCTGAACAGCCAGACGGCCCAATGGGTCGGACCGCGCGCCAACACCTCCGCGGCCGCCGGCGGGATCTACACCTACCGCACGAAGCTGGATCTCACCGGCTTCACCCTGTCCTCCGTGCAGATCACCGGATCCTGGGCCACCGACAACAAGGGCCTCTCGATCCGCGTCAACGACGTGATCGTGCCGGGACAGGTCAATGACACCGGCGTGACCTACGGCGCGACCAGAGCCTTCACCATCAACCTGGCCAATACCCCGGGATTGATCGCGGGGATCAACAACGTCGACTTCTACGTCGAGAACGAAACGTCGGGTCTCACCGGACTCTATGTCGACGGACTGAAGGTCGTCGGCACCATCCCGCCCGGAACCGCTCCGCATTTCGTGACCCATCCGGCCTCGAAAGTCGCGGCTCACGATGAGCAGCTCGTCCTCTCGGCCGCCGTCAACGGATCGGCTCCGATCACCTATCAGTGGTATCTCAACGACGTCGCCCTCTCCGGCCAGACCGACGTGACCCTGTTCGCTTCCATCGACACTCCGGCCGCCGGAGGCGCCTACAAGGTGAAGGCCACGAACGGCACCAGTTCCGTCTTCAGCAATGTCGCGAACATCACCGTAGCGCCGAACTCCAACCCGGTCGCGACCGACGACGACGCCGTGACCGGCCGCAATGTCCCGCTGGAACTGGATATCCTCACGCTGCTGAGCAACGACACGGATGCCGAGGTGGATCCCCTGGACATCACCGCTGTGGCAGCGACGAGCAACCGCGGGGGCACGGTGAGCCTCTCCAGCGGCATCATCACCTACACCCCGCCAGCCGGGGCCACGGGTTTTGACACCTTCACCTACACCGTGACCGACGGCGTCTGGGGAGGCACCGCCACCGGCAATGTCTACATCACGATCAATGCCAATGTCACGGCGGGCCCGCCCACCACCGCGGTCGTCCTGACCCTCAGCGGCGGGACGGTGAATGGCAGCTTCACCGGCACGGCCAACGCCAGCTACGTGATCCAGCGTTCGACCGATCTGGCCACCTGGACGGATCTCCCGGCCGTCACCGCCTCGGGCACGGGTGCCACGCAGTTCTCGGACACTCCGCCAGCAGGAAGCAAGGCCTTCTACCGGGTGGTCTACACCGCTCCCTGACGATGCAGGGAGATCGCTCCGGAAGCTTTTCCGGGGTATAAGCAGAGGCGTCGCGCGACAAGGGCTTTGTCGCGCGACGTTTGCGTACTGATTGGCGACTTACGACTTGCGACTCCACCCCGCGTCAGGCCGGCTCCCCAGGCGGCAAGGATGAGTCACCCATTTTGGGCTCTGCGTAGCCGGTCTCAATCAGAACGGGCGGCGAGGGTGCGGCAAAGCCGGTGCCGTTCTCCGCGATCACCTCCATGATATGGAGAAACACCTCTTCGCGAACCCTCAGAAACTCGTTGAAATCACGGGTCGCCACATAGGCAAAGAGTTCCAGATCGAGCGACGTCTGGGTGATCGCCACCATCCGAATGCGGCCGTTTTTGACAATGTCCCCGCGCCCATCGAGCAGCTCCTTGATCGACCGGAGAACCCCCCGCATCTGATCCGGCGTCGTTTCCGAGCGAAGGCTGAGGACCGCTTTCATCAGGATGCGATCCCGGGCCGCCAGATTCTCGATCTGCATTTCCGCCAGCTTCGAATTGGGGATGGTGACAATGGTCCGCTCCGCCGTCCTGATCCTCGTCGAGCGTAGTCCGATGTCCTCGATCGTTCCCGAACTGTCGCCGAACTTGCAGGTGTCCCCCACCCGCGCCGGCTGATCCATCACCAGCGAGACGCCCCCGAAAAGATTCTCCACAGTGTTCTTGCCCGCCAGAGCGAGAGCCAGGCCGCCGATGCCGAGACCCGCGAGCATGGCCGCGACATCCACATGCAGGTTCTGCAACAGGAACATCAGGCCCACCAGCACGATGGCACTTTTCGCGACCTTCCGAAGCAGGGGAATCACCGCCTTCGCGTGCGATCTACCACTACGGTCGAAGTAGCTCGCCGGTCGAAGTAGCTCGCGAGACGATCGGCCCCGATCTTCGTGATTCTCAGCAGTAGCCAGATCGTCGCAAAGGTCGACAACGCCAGTTCGCAGTAGCCGAGGAATTTCTCTGTCCCTTGCGTTAGTGGCAGGGCTTCCCGTAGCATCCGGAAGAACCACACCCCGAGCAGCAGATCCACCGGACCGGCCACCGCCTTGACCGAGCCGGATACGAAAGCATGCCGGTTTTCGTTACGCTGCACGATCCAGCGCGCCAGCTTCCCCGCCGTCCACGCCAGCACAAAGGCCAGCAGGATGACCAGGGGGATCGCCAGCCAGACCCACAGGGCCATGCTGGCATAGGTGGCCGTCAGCCATCCCGGGAAATATTCAGTCATCGAATCCATGGCGAACAAAGGAAAGACTCACCTCGCCAGCGTCCTGCAGCTTGCGCTCCGTATCCGGAAATCCCGCGATCACCTGCGGGTGAGCAACGAAGTGATCCAGACAACCAGGAAGATCCCGAACAGAATCCTGGCCACCAGGGCGGCGCTCCCGGCCAGCACCGAGAACCCAAAGATGCCGGCGACCAGGGCGATCGTCAGGAAGACCAGCGTCCAGTGCAGCATCATGTCGGTGAATCGGATTGAGACCGGAAATCTACTGCTTGCCGGCCTTGGCCGACTGATCCTTCGCCACGCTGAGATGCAGCTCGATCATCGGCAGCGTGATCTTCGCGATCTGGGCAAGATTGGCATCCTTCGCATCGCTCTTCACCTTGGTCATGGTGGCCAGCAGCGCCTCGTGCCCGCGCACCCCGGTGAGGGCCAGGTA
>JAQGPE010000820.1 GCA_028293225.1 Akkermansiaceae bacterium
CGATGCCGTTGTGGATCATCTTCACATAGTGGCCGGCGCCGCCGGGACCGATGTGGATCACGCAGGGCTCGCCATCGACCTTGGCGGCGATGCTTTCGAAGATCGGCTTCATCACATCCCAGGTGGAGGCAGGGCCGCCGGGCATGATCGACGGACCCTTGCGGGCGCCTTCTTCACCACCGGAGACGCCGGCGCCGATGAAGCGGAAGCCGAGATCGCCGAGCCACTTGTCGCGGCGTTCGGTGTCGGTGTAGAGGGAGTTGCCGCCGTCGATGATGATGTCGCCCTTGTCGAGCAGGGGCAGCAGGGACTCGATCACCGCGTCGACCGGGCCGCCGGCCTTCACCATGATCATGATCTTGCGCGGAGAAGCCAGGGACTGGACGAACTCTTCGAGCGTGTGGGAGCCGACGATCTTCTTGTCGGTATTGGCACCGACGAACGCATCCGTGACGGAGGTCGTGCGGTTGAAGACGGAAACCTGGAAGCCGCGGGATTCCACATTCAGGACGAGGTTCTGGCCCATGACGGCCAGGCCGATGAGGCCGAAATCGCTGTTACTCATGGTCGTGGGAAGTTCTGGAGACGCGCCGATGTAAGGTTGCTGGAGTTCCCGTGCAACCCCTTGTTGCCATGTTGCCAGGCAATCTGCACATTCAGGCCGTGAACCTGCCCAACGCGATCACCGTCTCCCGCCTGTTTCTAACGGCGATCTTCGTTGCCGCGGTGGGATTTCCAGGTCCTCTGGGTTACGGGATCGCGCTGGCGACCTTTTCGATCGCGGCAGCGACGGACTGGCTGGACGGTTATCTGGCGCGAAAGCTGGGTTTGGTGACAGCGCTGGGGAAGCTGCTGGACCCGCTTGCGGACAAGATCCTCGTTTGTGCCGCCTTCGTTTTCTTCTCTTCCCAGCCAAGGGAAGGCTATCATTGCCCGGTCTGGGTCACCGCGCTGATCATTGGCCGTGAGTTTCTTGTCACGGGGCTGCGGCAGATCGCGGTGGAAGCGGGCCACGTCATGGCGGCGGACCGGCTCGGGAAATGGAAGACGACCTTGCAGCTCACTTTCTGCGTCGCCGGGCTGATCTGGCTGACCTGTGTCCAGATGCATCCGGCTGGGACACCGGGCGGCTTTTTTGAGAATCTGACCAAGCCATACGGCATTTTGATGCTGGGTTCGCTGGTGATTGCGGTGTCGCTGACGATGATTTCCGGTGCCAACTACGTGTGGAGCTGTCGCAATCTGCTGCGGGAGCGGCACTGATTTCTCCGACGGGGGAAGCGGAGGAAATCGGCTAATAACCGGGGTGGCCGCCTCCGGTATTGGCGGGAAGAGGGGCATGAACTGAAAAACAGGCGGGGTTGGCGATTGGCAGAAAGGGAAAGTCACTGCATGGTGGCGCGCCGCGAAAACACGCGGCAACCTGTGACGGAAGCGGATAAAATCCGTGCTTGCGGGCGGTGATTCGTGAGAAAAACCCGCCAACCGTTGCTCCTTTTCTACGATTTTACGCGCCCATGAGTTCCACCCAGGTTCAGATTTTCCACGCAGAGCGGATTCCCAGCACGGGATGCCTAGTCGTGCCCGGCCGGGTCGACGCCGCCGAACTGCCGCACCTCGCGAAACTGTTTCAGGGTCGCAAGATCACCTACCTGATCGAGGAAACCTCGAAGCTGGATGCCACGGTGCACGCGTTTCTGGAGAAATCGGGCGGCGGCGCGGCTTTCGCGGATGACGAGCCGAATCCTGAAGCGATTGGCGAGCAGCTGAAGAGCTTCACCGCGGACGGCGGGGTGCTGATCTACATCCACGGCCGGGCGCTGACCCGGAATGCCACGCCGTGCAAGATCCCGGGCAAGACCCTGCGGACCTTGTGCTCCTTCGGGATTCCGCTGCTGCCGATCGCGCTGGAGTTTCCGGCCGAGGCCAGCCTGACGATTGAAAACACCAGCAGCCTCCCGCAGGCCTGCATCGGCGTTTGCCCGGTGATTCCTCCCGGCGAAGGCCGCCCGGCGATTTACCTGGAGCGCCTGCTGGTCGCGGCTGAGGAGATCTTTTCCAGCCGCAAGCTGTTCTCGACCTCCCTGGCGACGGCCCTGCTGACCGGTCTGAAGAAACATAGCGGCAACAAGCTGCACGACGGCTCCGACGATTCCTCGATTTCCTTCTCCCGCCTGCTGGGGGCGGCGCTGGTGCTGTCGAAGCATGTTCGCGACTCCACGGACAATCCGCGGGTCGGCGTGGTGCTGCCGCCGGGCAAGGCCGGGATGATCGCCAATCTGGCCGTCATTTTCGCGGGCAAGGTGCCGGTGAACATCAATTTTACGGCCGGTCACGACGCGATCCGCTCGGCGATGCGCCAGGCCAAGCTCGACCGCTACATTTCCGCCGACCCTTTCGTCCGCAAGGTGGCCGCGTTCCCATGGCCGGCGACCCGCGAGATGATCTTCATCGAGCGCGTGCTGCCGTCGCTGAAAAAGAAGATCGTCCTCTGGACGATGCTTGGAAAAATCCTGCCGGTGACGGTGCTCTCGGTGCTGTTCGGGATCGGCCGCCGCAAGGGCGATGACGAGGCCGCGCTGGTCTTCACCTCCGGGTCCTCCGGTGAGCCGAAGGGCGTGCCGCTGACGCACCGCAATCTGCTGGCGAACGTCAGCCAGTATGGCAACCGCCTTG
>JAQGPE010000027.1 GCA_028293225.1 Akkermansiaceae bacterium
TCTGCTTTCGCTGATGGGATCGAACAACTCCGCCCGTGAAATCGCCGGGGAGCGTCAGATCTACGAAAAGGAGAAATTCGGAGGCCTGCGTCCTTCCGCCTACCTGGCCAGCAAGGTGACCTTCCTCACCTGCCTCGTCCTCGCCCAGTCGCTATGGATGGCCGTCTTCGTGAATATGTTCGCGCCCTTCCGGGGAGGGTTCGAGATGCACGTCATTTTCCTGCTATCGGTCAATGCGGCCATGACGGCAATCTGCCTGGGGATCTCCGCTCTGATGCGCACGCCGGAGCAGGCCTCTCTGCTGTCGATCTACCTCGTCGGCTTCCAACTGCCGCTTTCCGGCGCCGTTCTCGCTCTGCCGGAGAGCATTGAGACGGTGACCCGACCGCTGATTTCCGCCTACTGGGCCTGGTCCGGCAGCGTGTCGTCTCTGGATACCCGGGTGCTGGATTCAGTAAAATCCGTCATTGATACAACCTTGTCGGCATCCGAGACGTGTCTTTATACGCTGGCGTTCCACATCGGCGTCGGATTGTTCGCCGCCTGGATCGGTGCGCGCCGGCATCAGTGGGACTGACCGCCCGAACATTCTTCCGCTGGAGTCCTCCCCAAACTAGTGTTTGTTTTCTAAGCCTTTCGATCACGCCCATGTCCCGTCGTGCCAGTTCTGGAATCAATCCTGCGCTTCTCATTGGAGCCGTCGTTGTCGTTGCCGCCGCATTTTTCGGGGGCAAGGCGCTGCTGACCAAAAAGGCCAAGGGCTTTGAAGGTTTGCCCGCCCTTTCGATCGAAGACTACAAGCAGCGCGGCGGAAACGCCTTGCGGAACAACGAGTACGTGGTCGAAGGCACCGTCGATGAGCAGCGCGTGAATGACTCGGGCCGGGTGATCTTTCTGAAAGTGAAGTCTTCCGGTGCCGACGAATTCATCCCGGTGAAGATTCCGACGGACCTGAACGTGCAAAATATCGAGCGCGAGCAGCGCTATTCTTTCAAGGTCCGCATCGAAAAGCAGGGCATCCCTGTCGCGGTCGCCGTCGCCCATCTCTGAATTTTTCCTTCCTGCCGCCATGAGAAGTCTCCGCATCCTCCTCTGCACCTCGGCGCTCGCCACGGCTCAGGTCTACACTCCGCCGACCGAGACCCCGACGCCGCCTCCGGCGCCCAACTCGAACACGATCAATCGCGACGCTCCGGACAAGCCGAAGCAGCCGTCAGCCTTCGGCAATGATCTGCCGTTCCTCGATCCTTCCGCGGAGACCATTTCCTGGAACGGTCACAACTGGTCCGGCATGGACAACCGCCTCATGGCGGCGCGTTTCGAGCGCTACCTGAATGAGCCGGAGGAGAACTCCGGAGCCGCGTTGGAGTACCGGCAGACCATCCAGGACATTCTGGAAAAGATTTCACCCCATCATCCCGGCGGCCCGGACTTCGCCGCCGGCGTGCGGCTGCTGCCAAAGGCTTCCTCTTTCCCGTCGGACGCGAAGCTCTGCGACTCTCTCTCCCAGGCGATCTATACCTCCGTCCTGGCCAAGAAGGATGTGAATGCCACCCGCGCTCTGAACTCCGGCATGGAGGAGGAGCGCCAGCGGCTGATCCGCAATGGTGACATGGCGGCCAAGGCGGCCAAGCCCCAGGACAAAGCGCCTGCGCCCAAGGGCGGCAAGCCTGCCGGAGATGGCGGTGGTGGCGTTCTCCCCGGCGGAAATGGCAAGGGCACCCAGTCGCTGGAATATCTCGACACCCAGAAGCGCCTTCTCGAAATCGACGCGCTGAAGAAGGCCAACATGGGCAAGGGCGAGCTCCAGATCATGGAGGCCAAGATCCAGTACCAGGCCCTGATGATGCAGTTCTTCGTCCAGCGCCGCTTCGAGCATGTGCTGATGGCCTCGCGCTTCTACAACCAGATTTTCCGCGACGGCGACAGCAAGCTCTACATCGACAAGAACTCCGACATGGCCAAGCTTTTCAGCGAAGGCCTGGGGACCAGCCCGACCGTCGGCGCACTCGATGCGATGGCGAGTGAAGCGATCCGCGACGTGGACCAGGGTGTTCAGGCTTT
Organism: Akkermansiaceae bacterium; assembly: GCA_028293225.1. GTDB lineage: Bacteria > Verrucomicrobiota > Verrucomicrobiia > Verrucomicrobiales > Akkermansiaceae > Haloferula. The sequence goes on from JAQGPE010000027.1 coordinate 2,065, forward strand.
CGTGTTCCTTGTCGATAAGAGCGAGTTCCAGAGCGCTTCGAAACGCCTCAGTGAGACCTACCTGACCGGCGAGTTCATGCCGTCCGTGAAGACCCTGCCGCGCGAATCGAAGCGCCGCGTGCTCAAGTTCGTGCAGGAGGGCTACAAGCTCATCGGGGCTCTGGATGCAAAGGACTACACGCTCGCCAAGCAACTGGTCGATGACCTGAAGAAGATGTCCAACGACTTCGACTCCGGAAAAGCGGAGGCTGCCATCGCGACCTACTCGCGCGTCAGCGACATGCACATCACCGCGGCGAAGGCGGCGGCGGCCGGCGGCGATACGGCCGGGGCGCAGAAGGAAATCCAGAGCGCGATGGAGGTCTGGCCGCAGAATCCAAAGCTCGCTGAGTTCGACAAGCTGGTCGAGTCGAAGGGCACGATGTCGGTGGCCCAGGGCGATTTCGACCGCCTGCTCAGCGAGGGCAACTATCGCGAGATCCTCAAGCGCCAGTATGAATTCGCCCCGGCGATCCATGGCGACGCGAGACGCGAGGACGCCTTCAAGCAGGTGATCACCAATCTCTCCCGCATCGAAGTGGCTCTGGGCAAGGCCGCTGAATTCAGCAAGGCGGGCCAGCAGCCCGCTGCCTGGGAGCAGCTCGCGACCATCCGCAAGGAGTTCCCCGACGATCCCAAGCTCGGCCGGGAAATGGAACTTCTCGCGCCGCAGGATAAGGTTTCCTCCTTTACCGGAGCGCTCGACCAAGCGCAGCAGTTCGAAAAGCGCGGGGAGATCGGTTCATCCCTCTCCTGGTATCTGAAAGCCCGGTCCATCAATCTGACCAGCGATCTTGCGAAGGAGGGTATCGACCGCATGGTGAAAGAGATGCTTCCTGAAGGAAAGTAATCAGTTTGTTTCATAACTCACTGTGGCAAAAAGCCACAGCCCAGTTGCTTTACATTTGTCGCCGGCTTCCTAGCGTGGCGGCGAATGTTTCGGCTGGCGTTGAAGATGCTCTTCGGGGACGGGGCGAAATACCTGATGCTGGTCTTCGGCATCTTCTTTGCGACCTTCCTCATCGTCCAGCAGTCGGCCGTCTTTTGCGGGCTGATGCGCTGGACTTCCTCGACGCTCCGCAACTGCTCGGCGCCGATCTATGTGGTCGACGCCAAGGTGGAGCAGATCAACGAGACGAATGCCCTGCGGGATACGGATGTCGCTTTGGTACGTTCCGTTTCTTCGGTCCGCTGGGCGATGCCGCTCTACACCGGAATCCAGCGCGTCCGGATGGAGGATGGCACCTACAAGGCGGTTCAGCTTCTCGGCATCGACTCCGCCACGCTGGCCGGCGGTCCGACCCGGATGATCTCCGGCAATGTGGACGATCTCCGGCTTCCCAACACGGTGGTGATCGACCGTCTGGCCACCGAGCGCCTGGCGAACAAGGGCGAACGGCCCATCGGCGTTGGCGACGTTTTTGAGATCAACGATCTCGAAGCCCGTGTCGTGGGGGTTTGCGAAGCCGAACGGTCCTTCACCGGCGGTCCCTATATCTGGACGACCTATGAGCGGGCGCTGCAGTACACGCCGCCGAGCCGGAAGATGCTGTCGGCCATCCTTGCCGCCCCGATCGAGGGCAAGACCATCGATGAAACCGTGGCGGACATCGAGGCACACACCGGCCTCAAGGCGTACTCGAATCAGGGCTACGGTACGAGCAAGCAGGACTTCAGCGAGGCGACCATCTGGTGGTATGTGCGCAATACGGGCATCCCGATTTCCTTCGGCACCACGGTGGTGATCGGCTTCATCGTCGGCACCGCCATCGCCTGTCAGACCTTCTATGCCTTCGTCCTTGAAAACCTGAAGCACCTCGGCGCGCTGAAGGCGATGGGCATGTCGAATTTCCGGCTTTCGCTGATGCTGCTGCTGCAATCCTTCACCGTGGGGATCATCGGCTTCGGGATCGGCCTGCTCTTCACCTCTCTGTTCGCGATGGCGGCTCTCAAGAATGAACAGCCGCCGTTCTTCATGCCGTGGCAGATCCCGGTGGTCGCTTTTCTGGTGATCCAAACCATCTGCGCTCTTGCCGCGCTGCTGGGCATCATCCGGCTCAGTCTCTACGAACCCGCCATGGTCTTCCGTGTCTAAGTCCTCTCCATCGTCCGTGAAAGAAGGCCAGGTCGTCGAAGTGCGCGGCGTGGAAAAGAGCTTCGGCGACGGCAACCAGCGCATCCATGTCCTGAAGAAGGTCGATCTGGACGCGCGGGCGGGAGAGATCCTCATGCTCGTCGGTCCGTCGGGTTGCGGCAAGACCACGCTGCTCAGCGCGATCGCCGGCACCCTGCGGGTCGAGGGCGGCAGCATCAACGTCTTCGGCCAGCCGATGCACTCGATGTCTTCTTCCGCGCTGACCAAATTTCGCGGTTCGCACATCGGCTTCATCTTCCAGCAGTTCAATCTCATCCCGACCCTGACCTGTGCGGAGAATGTCAGCGTGCCCCTGCTGATTCAGGGCGTCAGTTCTTCCAAGGCCCTTGCACGGGCAAAGGACTCGCTGGCCACGGTGGGTCTCGGCGACCGGTGGAAGGACCGGCCCGGCAAGCTTTCCGGCGGCCAGCAGCAGCGCGTCGCGATTGCCCGCGCCCTCGTGCACGAGCCGCCGCTGGTGATTTGCGATGAGCCCACCGCCGCGCTCGATGCGAAGAACGGCGAGATCGTGCTCGACCTGTTTCGCGAGGTCGCGCGCAGCCCCGGCCGGGCGGTGATCATCGTCACCCACGACAACCGCATCTTTTCCTACGCCGACCGCATAGCCCGCATGGATGACGGCCGGATGATCGAAGAGAGGGAATCGGATCACTCCGAAAAGCCTCATTTCGATCACGAAATCTCCCACTGAATCTCAGAACACCCCATCGACCATGTTCACCCAGATCATCCGCTTCGTCACCATTGTGGCAGCCGCCTTCGGCTTCTACCTGATCACGGTGGTGAACGCCAAGCAGCAGGAGAAGAACCTGCAGTCTGCCGGCGAGCCGCTGAAGGCTCCGGCGCAGAAGCCGTATGCCGATGCCGTGGCCGCAACCGGCCTTATCGAGGCCTTGAGCGAAAACGTGGCGATCGGCAGTCCCATCGCCGGACTGATCACCGATTTGTTCGTCACCGTGAACTCCCCGGTGAAAAAGGGCCAACCGCTCTTCAAGCTGGATGACCGCGAACTGCGCGCCGAGGAAACCGGCCGCCGTGCCGACATTGAGGTGGCCAAGGCCCAGATCGCGGTGGCCGAGGCTCAGCAGGCGAAAGCGGATCTCCAATTCAATCGACTGGACTCTCTGAAGGGAACCGGCGCGGTCAGCAAAGACGTCACCGAGACTCGTCAGAGCGATGCCCAGGTTGCCGCCTCGCAGGTTTTGGCGGCGAAGGCTCAGCTGGTTTCCGCCGAGGCGGCCCTTCAGCGTCTGCAGTTGCTCATCGACCGCCTGACCGTCCTCAGCCCTCGTGATGGGACGATCCTTCAGGTCAACACCCGGGCAGGGGAGTATGCCGCGACCTCACCGAAGAATCCCGCTGTGATCGTCGGCGATCTCAATCGCTTCCAGATCCGCGCGGATGTCGATGAACAGAACGCGACGCGCATCCGTGAAGGTCAGAAAGCGAAGGCCCACCTCAAGGGCGACCCCAAGGTGACCTTCGATCTCGAGTTCTCACGGATCGAGCCCTACGTCATTCCAAAGGTCTCTCTAACAGGCGCCTCAACCGAACGGGTCGATACCCGGGTGCTCCAGGTGATCTATACCTTCGTCCGCCCGGCGGATGCGCCGCCACTCTACGTAGGCCAGCAGGTCGACGTCTTCATCGAGGCTGCCCAGCCTTGACGGTAGACCTCCCTCGTGAGTGCTTGAGGCATCTGAGGTCCTCCGGCCGCACTTCCGTTCCTAGAGCGCCAAAGGCGCTCACGTATAAAGCCCAGGGTGACGAGCGCAGCGAGGAACCCTGGGTCCCAGCCACCCGGCAAAGCCGCAAAACGAGCGCGTCCCTACGCTCCTCAGCCCCCGCCACTCCGCCGCGCTCGCTCTTCTCAAAAACTCCGCCTCTCCCCCTCAAGTCTAGCGTCTAGCGTCGTTAAGTCTTCTGTCTCCTACGCAAGCACCCCCGTCACCACACTCGCCGGCTCCACCCCGGTCAGCTTCTGGTCCAGCCCCTGGAACTTGTAGGTGAGCTTCTCATGATCCAGCCCCATCTGGTGCAGGATCGTTGC
>JAQGPE010000058.1 GCA_028293225.1 Akkermansiaceae bacterium
CGCGGCAAAGAGGTGGCCCGGAGCGTCGATCAACCATCTCAGCTCGCCATGCCGGGCCCGCACCGCGACCAGAGTCGCCATGTCCTGAGGCCGATAGCCGGACCAATCCGTCGCGTGGATGAGGACCCCGGCCGGGCCGGTTTTCAAAAAATACTCCCGGACGAATGCCTTGCGGGCGGCCTCATCCGCGGGCGTGGCGAACTGCAGGTAGTAAAGGGGAACTCCGTGCCGAGGATGGCCATAGGGATCCTCCGGCATGCCCTGGCGGGCGAGCCATTCACTGATTTCCTGTTGGGTCAGACAACGCATGCGGCGGGGCGCGGGGCATCCCAGCGGAATCGGGGCTCCAACGCGAGCGGAGATCCCTGCGTGATGGCCGCGAGCTGCCGTCCTTCACGGGATTGGCGGCTCACGGCCTGGATCACAAGCGGGACGGGCACTGTCTAACTGCGCTCGATTTCCCCGGCGGCGCGATCGATGGCGGCGGTGATGGCGCTGATGCTTTCCCGGGTCAGCCCGCCCTTGGCCAGGCGGAGCTGGATGGCCTGGCGGAGATTGCCCATGGCGCGCATCATTTCCGGAGCCGGGACGCCGCCGAAGCCGGCGCGGGCGTCCTGCAGGCGACTGCGGACGGCTTCCACCTGGGGAGCATGGGCCTCGAGCTCGGCGCGGCCGGCCGCGGTGATGCTGTAGAGTTTCTTCGCGCCCTGGGTCTCCCCGGTGATGAGGCCGGTTTCCTCAAGCAGCGTGAGGGTCGGGTAGATGACGCCGGGGCTGGGACTGTAGTGGCCGTCCAGCGCGTCTTCGATCGCCTTGATGATTTCGTAGCCGTGGCGCGGCTGGGCGGCGATGAGATCGAGCACCAGCCAGCGCAGGTCTCCCTGCTCGAAGGGCCGGCGACCGTGACGGCCGCGACCTCCCGGGCCGCCGCCGAAGCCACCGAAACCGCGCTCCCCGCCGAAGCCACGATGACCTCTCATGGCGTGGCCTCCCCTCTGGTGGTGACTGCCTTCGTGCTGCTCCTCATCGAAGAGATCCGTAGCCCCTGGCCCTTCGGCGGAAAAGCTCGATCTGCGGGCGAAGTGGGCGGCCAGCAGGGCGCGGCCGATACGAGCCCAGCCGCCTCTCCCGCCGCGGGCGTGATGGCCGCCATGCCAGCCCGGGTGGCAATCGCCGCCCCGTTGATGAGGTTCATGTCCCCAGCCGTGGCCGTGGGTGAATTCCTGTCCGTGTTCCATTTCCCGGCTGGTGCGGGGTGGAGGGGTGTCTTCCTGGTCATTCATGATGTGGTGCTTGTTTTGAGTGGCAGCAGCGGAAACGGCTTTTGATGCAGGTCGTGATTCCGTCACTACTTCGATATGTCTAAGTTCGATTTCGAAAGCGTCAAGGTACGATATATCGGAAAAAGAATAGTCCCTGACAATAAGTGCCTTACATTTTCAAAAACTCTGGAAAGAGCTTCCTTCCGGCTCGCAGGTACGGGAATTCAAGGCCTCGTGTCCTTCGTTTCTCGTTTCCGCTCTTAGAGGGACACCCCTGGAAACGAACCGAAGGGGAGAGTGTCCGGCGCTCTGAGGGAGAGTCAATTTCCTCTCTTCTTCTCTCTCTGAAAAGCCACTCCCCCGTCTCCCCGAAAGCCCCCTTTCCGCTTCGTTTCCACAAGTGTCTCCTAGAGGAGGAAACGGGAAACGAAGGAAAGAAAGAGGCGCGAAAGAACCAGGTTTGCCGGGCGCTCAGCGTTCCAGGCCGGGGAAAGGCTCCCAGACCAGGCTGCCATCGGCGCCGAGCAGTGCTTCGGTCGGCGGCATGCCCGGCTTGTGGATGACGGGGCGGCGGCCCTGGCTCAGGATCAGCCGGATCATCGCAGCGCCCTGCTGGTCGGAGTAGTTGGCCAGGGAAAGGTGGACCAGGCCGTCGAAGGTACGATGGATGTAGTCACTGATCTCCTCCTGACCAGCGGGGAGGAGGGTGATCTTGCGCAGCACGCGGGCGGAGATCCGGATTTCAGGACTGGCAGAGTCCTGGTCCACGCCAGCCGACAGGACCTCCAGAAACCAGCCGGAGCCGGAGAAATCGATGATCTCGATTTCCGCGCCGCTCGCGACCGGGCAGAAGGACTCGACGGAGAAATGAATCACCAGCCCCGCCTGCCAGATCTTTGGCGGATCCGGCTGGAATTCACTGGCCGAACAAACGGCCCGGCCCTTGATGAGAACGTAATGCATAACCCGCCGACTCCAGAGATTCTGCCGCCGGGCCCAATGCAACCACATTCCCTCCGTCCCTGGAAAACAGGCTGCGCAAAAAGCCGCTTTGTCCGATTTCCCCCTAACAACTGTTGGACCATGCCAAACCCGGCGTATCGGTGCGTCCTCTGGTTCGGTTTCCAGGGACAGCACCTGGCTCCTCCCGGCGGACCGTATCCCGTGTCCGGCGGGAGGTGCCAATGCCTCCTGGCTTTTTTCAAAGCAGGGCGAGGGCCTGATTCGCCCGCACCAGCGAGTCACGGGTGATGGGGGTGAACCCGGCGTCGAGCGAGTTGCAGATGACCTCGCTGCCCAGGAGCTGGGGGCTGCCGAAGATGGTGCAGACCGACACGTCCGCGGCGTCCCGGCCGGTGGCGACGCGAACCAGCCCATTGAGCGGGGCCAGGCGGGTGGGATCGAGCACATACCAGAGGCCGCCGATGAAGACCTCGAACACCGCGTGGAAATCGGGCGGATTCAGGAGGTGGGAGTAGCAGGAAATGTAGCGCGCCGGGATGTTCATGGAGCGGCACAGGGCGATGCCGAGGTGGGCGAAATCCCGGCACACTCCTTTGCGTTGCTCCAGGGTGTCGACCGCGGAGGATTGCTCAGTGGTGCTACCGCTCTGGTAGCTGACTTTTTCGTAGATCCAGTCGCTGATGGCGGAGGCGATGGCGTAGTGGCCCTGCAGATGGCCGAAGAGGTCCATGGCCTGCTGCCGCAGCCGGTCCGACTGGCAATAGCGACTGGGAAAAAGGAAGGGCACGGCTTCCGGCAGCAGCTGGCCGGGTTCGTCCGCCTCCAGGGTGGCGACGTCCACCAGCTGGATGTTCGTTTCCACATCCGCCTGGTAGCGGACCTGGAGATTGCCGGTGTGGGTGGTGCGAACGCGGGTGAAGCGGTTCATCCCCACGGCGGCGGTGAAATCATCGGACGGCTGGGCCGGGTCGATGTAGAGGTTTTCCTTCTGAATGTGCTGGCCGCCGGTCTCGATGCACTTGATGGCAAAGAAGAACGTGGCCGGGTTCTGCAGGCTGTAGTTCAGGTTTGAGCTGACGCGGAAAAGCATCGTGGACCCTAACACCTTTCCGGCTGGCGTCCCGGAAAAGAGCGGCATCCGGAAAAATCGGTGGCGGGCGGGGGTGGAGAGACTCTGAGCCGTCCTGAAAAATCGCTCCTGGGTGGTTTCTCAGACAAGCTCTCACTCGAAGTCGGTGGAGCAGGAGATGCTTTCCCAGGCGGCGATCTCGGCCTGTAGGGCCGCGATCTTTTCGCGCACCAGCCTGACGGCGTCCCGGCCGAGGAGCAGGTGGGCGGGCGGGTTCGGATCGGCGAGGAGGCGGAGCACGGCTTGCGCGGCTTTGGCGGGGTCGCCGGCCTGTTTGCCGTTCTTGTCCTCGCGGGCCTGGCGGATGGGGTCGAAGAGGGCGTCGTAATCGGAGATACGGCGCTCCGAGCGGACCATGGAGCGGCCGGCCCAGTCGGTGCGGAAGGAGCCGGGC
>JAQGPE010000064.1 GCA_028293225.1 Akkermansiaceae bacterium
GCGCTGCATTCCCATCCCGACACGCCCTTTCGCCGGACCTACGACCACGTCATCAACGCCACCGGCTTCTCCGCGCAGTTCGAAATGTCGGCCAATCCCTTGTTGAGAAACCTGCACCAGCAGGGCTGGATCCGCCAGGACAGCCTGGGCCTCGGGATTGAAACCTCCTCCGACTTCCGCCTGATCAATCTGGGCGGCTCGGTGGTGTCCGGTCTCTACTACATCGGCCCCATGCTGCGGGCGCGCTATTGGGAATGCACCGCCGTTCCCGAGTTGCGGATCCGGGCCGCGGAAATCGCCGAGTGCGTCCACGCCGGTCTTGCGGAGCGGGTTTGATTCAGCGTCCGTGAGGAGCAAAGGCGCGACCGCTATTTCAGCAGCTTGTCGAGAGCCGGCAGCGCCGCCTTGTAGATCGCTTGGTGGCCGGCGGCAGTGGGATGCTGGCCATCGGCGGTGTCAAAGCGGACCTTGCCAAGGTCGACGACGAGGGTGCGCGGGTCCTTGCTGGTCCCGATGTAGCTGCTGACCGCTGCCGTCACTTCCTCGCGCGCCCTGCCGGAGACGGGAATCATCACGAAAATCCGGGTGTCGGGATTGCAGCGCTGGCGGAGCTTGGTGAGCGCGGCGACGACCGTCTCGGCCTTCGGTGCGCCGTTTTCGCCGAGGTTGATCAGGACGACTTTCGGGCAGGGCAGGAGCTTTTCGCCGGTGAGGCGGGAGGTGGTGCTGGTGAGCTGATCGACCAGCCCGGCGACCTCCGGATTATTGCCGCCGCCACCGCCCCAGGCGTAGCCGCCGAAGGCGAGCCGGGACTCACGATAGCCGTAGTGCTTGGCCAGCAGGTAGCCGTAGCTGGCGCGGGCATCATCGGAAGCGGCCCATTGGTCATCGGGCGGACGACCTTGCTTCGATGCGTAGGCGGCGGCGTCGCCGGAGAGGATCGAGTCACCGAGGTTCAGCCACAGCGGCGCGGCGGCCGGGACGGTCAGGCGGCACTTCGCATCGACCGTGAAACCGGTGATGCTCACCGCGTTGGCAGGGACATCGCCGTGGAAGCGGTCTTCGAAAGGCGACAGGCCCTTGATGTAGAAATCGATGACCGGGTTGGCCACGGATTCCGACAGCGTGACCGTGCTTTCCCCGGCGGCGAGCTGGTGGGTCTGGACCGCGCCGTTGTTGACCGTCCAGGCCAGGATCGGAAAGCGGGCGGGGGAGGGGTAGTTGAGATGCGAGGTATCGACGTTGAGGATGACCTGCTTGGTATCGAGAAAGGCGAACTTGAAGGAGGCTCCGCAGACCGGCGAATGGATGGCCCCGCTGGTGCGGATCCAGTTCAACGGTGAGAGGCCGGCGAGGACCTGGGGATCGCTTGCGGCGATCGACCTTCCCGCAGCGGCGGCATTTGATCCGGCGCTGCTCAGCATGCTGCGAGCTTCCAGCCATTTCAGGCAGGCCGCCTGCCAGGCATCCCACGACGGACCCTGATAGCCATTCAGGCCGTGACCGCCGGAGGGCAGTTCGAGGTATTCGGTCTGCACGTGGTGGGCTTTCATCGCCTCGACGAAGACCTCGCTGTTGCGGGGGCTGACCAGGGTGTCGTCCTTGGCGTGAGCGAGGAAGACCGGCGGGGTGCGATCGGATACCTGCTTCTCGGCGGAGAAGTCATCGATGAGCTTCTGGGAAGGATTCGCGCCGAGCAGATTGTCGCGGGAACCGGAGTGGGACAGCCCTCCCATGGTGATCACCGGGTAAACCAGCACGGCAAAGTCCGGGCGTGAACTCAGGCGGTCGACCGCATCCTTGCTTCCGGAGATCCCGGCATCGAAACGGGTCGCGGCGGTCGCGGCGAGGTGACCTCCGGCGGAAAAGCCGATGATCCCGAGCCGTTGCGGATCGATCTTCCAGGTCTGGGCGTTGGAGCGGGCCAGACGGATCGCCCGTTGCGCGTCGAGCAGCGGCACCATCGGCCGGCCCTGCGGCAGGCGGTATTCCAGTACCAGGCCGGTGATGCCGTGCGCGTTGAGCCAGCGGGCGATGCCGTTGCCTTCCGGCTCGGTGACCAGAGTTCCGTAGCCGCCGCCCGGGCAGATGATCATGGCCGCGCCATTGGGATGTTCCGGCTGAAAGACCGTGAGCGTGGTGGTGGCCGGGGAACTGCTGCCATCGCCGTCCGGCGCGTCCTTGCCGGGCCAGACGGGTACGCGCTGGGGCTCGGCGGAAGCGGGGCCGGCCAGGGTGAGCAAAAGCAGGAGGAATCGGAGTCGCATGGTGGCAGAGAGTTTTTTCGGAAAGCCGGCGGGAGGATTTTTACTCACCCACCCGCTGGTCGGCAGTCATAGGCAACGCTTCTTTTAAACTCCCGCGTTCAGAATTTGCCAGAAACAACGACCGCATGCCATGGAGCCGCAGCCCTCAGGGCAGGGCGGCCGGGTTTTTGCCGGCGTTGACGTTGCCGAGCGGCTTGGTCGCCAGCGATCCGGTCGATGGCGCATTCTCCCGAACCCAGGTCGGGAGGTTGCTCCAGATGGGATGATAGTTGTAGCCGCCGCCGGTCATCTCCCGCAGGGCTTCGTCGACCGTCCAGCCTTGAACCCGGACGCGGTAAATCGCGCAAATGGAACCGGTGCGGTCGGCGCCGTGCTGGCAGTGGATCAGAACCGGGCCGTGGCGTGGGTCGGTCATTTCCGCCATCAGGCCGTCGATGCGCTTTTTATCCGGCGACCAGGTCAGATTCGGCGCGCGGACGGCGCGCAGATGGGTGCCCGCGGTTTCAGGATCGTCAGAGTGGAAGTAGCGGAGATTGATCACCGTCCTGACGCCCATGGCCTCTAGGTTGCGCATGCCCTCGGCGGTGGGCTGGGCGCTGCGGTAGACGTTTTTTGAGACGCGGTGAAGGTTCGGCACGCCGGCAACCTTCAGAGGAACAGCCCATTGGGCGGGGCGTGGATCGCTCCGGACGGCAGGCTGGGAGCACGAGACGAGTGCCGCTGTCACCACGAGGCCGGAGAGGAAAGGGAGGCGGTTCATCGGCAGGAGGGAAATGAGAGCTTTTCCAGAGTGAGAGCAAGATGAGAACGGCGATCGGAGGCCGCGGGATGATGGCTGGAAGGATGGCGGGTTGCAACGGTTGCCGGCGTTTCCGCTGCCACGATGAAGACCGTAGAATAGGGTGCGGCCCCATGGAGCGATGCATGCTCCGTGGCGGAAATTTTGGCATGGGATGGTTGCTGTTAGCCATCCGTCCGCGGGCCGGTCGTGTGTCTCCTTTGACACTGAAAAGGACTCCGGAGTTCAGCGGCGGGCAGTTCAGCGTGCGGCCCGGCTTGGAATTTGATCCCCGCCGGTCTCCCGATTTCTCCCCCGCTCATCATGAACGCCCGATTGCTATCCACCGCCCTGTTCGTCCTGGCCGTATCGCCGGCACTGCAGGCCCAGCTGCTTCTAACAGAGATCAATTCCAATGGCAGCGTGGCTGACTATTGGGAAATCACCAACGTCGGCAGCACCGCGGTGGATCTGGGCGGCTATCGCTGGACGGACAGCGAGGGCACCTTCGACAGCGCCGCCGCCTGGGCCCTCCCGCAGGGCTCGACCATCGCGGCGGGCGAGTCGATCATCTTCACGAAGGCCGCGGAAAGCGCCTTCCGCACCTGGTGGGGAAATCTGCCGGTGAGCGTGAAGGTCTTTTCGGCCACGGCATCACCCGGCCTCGGGATGAATGACGGCGCGCATCTCTTCGACGGCACCGGCGCGACGGTGTTCTCGTTCTCCTATGCCAGCGGCGGCTTCACCCAGTCAGGCGGCGCTCCTGCCGCAGGTGGCCACGCGGGCGCTTCCGGTGGCGGCACCGCCAGCCAGGCGCTGGTGTGGGATCCGACCTTCGGCACTTCCGCGCCGCGCTATACCGCGGCGACGGGCAGCAATTTCGGCACCAAGGCATCGTCCTCGAATCCGGCGGACACCGGTTCTCCCGGCTACAGCGGCTTCGGCGGCACCGGTCCATCGATCGTTCTGACCCTCAGCGCCACGCCTTCCTCCTTCTCGGAAAGCTCTGCCAATCCGGCCGCCGTGGCGACGGTAACCCGCACGGGCAGCACCGACAGCGACCTGGTTGTCAGCCTTTCTTCCAGCGACACCACGGAAGCCACCGTTCCTGCCACCGTGACGATCCCGGCTCATCAGACGTCCGTCACCTTTCCGGTCACTGCTGTGGACGATACCTTCCCCGACGGCAGCAAGGTGGCCACTCTTACCGCCTCCGCCGCCGATGCGACCGCTGGAACCACGACAGTCACCGTACTGGACGATGGCGATGTGCTTGCTTCCAAGCTGATGCTGACCGAGGTGCTCTCCGACGAGTCGAGCTCGGCCGCCGGCACGGAAGACTACTGGGAGCTGACCAATTTTGGCACCGACGCGGTGTCGCTGGCGGGCTACAGCTGGCATGACAGCGGCCGCTCCGCCGCTTCCGCCGCAGCCTATGCGCTTCCCGCTGGCGCTTCCATCGCTCCGGGCGAGTCGGTGATCTTCACCGTGGCCGCCCCGGCGGATTTCCGCACCTGGTGGGGTATCTCCAACAGTGTCAAAATCTTCCAGACCCTGGGCGCTCCGGGTCTGGGCAAGGGCGACGGGATTTCCTTCTTTGACGCCAGCGGCAACGAACTCTTCTTCTTCAGCTATGCAGGCGGCGGCTTCCTCACGGAAAACGGCACCCCTTCCACCGTGGCCAGCGACCACACCGGCATCGCCGGCGGCGGCGCCACTTCCTCCCAGGCGCTGGTCTGGGTGCCCTCGTCCGGCACCACCGCCCCGCGCTATACCGCGGCGACCGGCGGCAACTACGGCAGCTTCCAGGCGACTTCCGGCGCTGACTTCGGCTCGCCAGGTACGGTGGCTGCCGTTCCTTCCGTGAGCATCGGAAATGCCTCGGCCTCCGAAGGCAACAGCGGCACTTCGAACGTCGATCTGCCGGTCACCCGCACCGACACGACCACGGCTTTCACCGTCCGCTACACCGTGACCGGCGGCTCCGCCGCTTCCGGCGCCGACTACCAGCCGCTGGCTTCGGGAATCCTCGCCTTCCCGGCGGGCGGAGCAGCCACCCTGCCGGTCACGCTGACCCTCAACGGCGACACCACGGTGGAGCCGGACGAAACCATCGAAGTCACCCTGTCCGAGGTCATCGACACCGCTGGCCACACCCTCATCAAGACCGCCACGGGCACCGCGACCATCGTCAATGACGATCCAGTCGCTCCGGTGATCGTCACTCCGCCCGGCAGCTCCACGGTGGTCAGCGGTGCGAATACGACGCTTACCGTCGCCGTCAGCGGCACGCCGGCTCCCACCGTCCAGTGGTATCAGGGCGTTACTGGCGACACCAGTCACCCGGTCGGAACGAACTCGTCCTCTTTCACGACGCCGGCCCTGTCCGCCACGACCCGCTACTGGGCCCGCATCACCAACTCCGCAGGCAGTGTCGATACCGCGACGATCACGGTGACCGTCGGCGCCACGCCATCGTCCATCGATCTCTCCACCTATGTCCGGATCGGCCGCTACGATCTGCCGGAGCCGAAACGCACCGTCGCTCCTCCAGGCAACCTGCTGGCCCAGGAAGCCTCCGGCGTCGCCTACAACTGGGACACCGACACGTTGTTCGTCGCCTGCGACGGCGGTCGCTCGGTCACCCAGGTGACGAAGGCCGGAGCACTGGTCGACACCATGACCTTGGCCGCGGGCAACAGCCCCCAGGGCACCGACTTCTACGATACGGAGGGCATCACCTACATCGGCAATGGCCAGTTCGTGATGACGGAAGAGCGGGATCGCCAGCTGGTCCTCTTCACCTACGTCGCAGGTAGTACCCTGACCCGCAGCGCCACCAAGACGGTCAAGCTCGGCACCTTTGTCGACAACATCGGCACCGAGGGCGTTTCCTACGATCCGCAGACCGGCGGCTATATCTGCCTGAAGGAAATTTCTCCGATGGGGATCTTCCAGACCAATGTCGACTTCAACGCCGGCACCGCGACCAATGGTTCGCCGGCCACGGTGAATTCGGTCAACCTCTTCGATCCCGCACTGGCGGGCATGGCGGATTTCGCGGATGTCTTCGCCCTCTCGAACCTGCCCTTCCTGAACGGCCGGCCACAGTCGGGCAACCTGCTCCTGCTGAGCCAGGAATCCGCCCGGATTGTCAACATCGACCGCCAGGGCAACATCGCCAGCACGCTGCAGATCGTCGCCGATCCGGGCAGCCCGCTCACCGCTGCCAATGAGCAGCACGAAGGCCTGACGATGGACCGCGACGGCATCCTCTACGTGGTCAACGAAAACGGCGGTGGCGATATCGATCACCCGCAGCTCTGGGTCTATGCGCCATCGACGACGGCGAACAAGGCTCCGACGGCCCTGGGCTTCACCGGTGCGGTCAACAGCCTGCCTGAGAACACCGTCACGATCAGCCCGGTGAAGGTCGCAGAGATCGCCATCACGGATGATGGCCTCGGCACCAACACTCTGGCACTGTCCGGTCCCGATGCGGCGTTCTTTGAAATCAATGGCACCAGCCTGTTCATCAAGGCCGGCACGGTGCTCGATTTCGAAACGAAGACCTCCTACAACGTCACGGTCAGCGTGGATGATGCCACGGTCGGCACGACTCCGGATGCGACGGCTTCCTTCACCCTCACGATCACCGATGTGGTGAACGAGACGCCGGTGCCGGCCCTGATCATCTCGGAGGTCAGCCCATGGGGCAGCGGCAACAGCCCCTATGCGGCGGATTGGTTTGAAGTGACCAATACCGGCAAGACCCCGGTCTCGATCGCGGGTTGGAAGGTCGATGACAGCTCGGCTTCGTTCTCCACTGCTCTGGCCCTGACCGGCATCACCAGCATCGCCCCGGGCGAGTCGGTGATCTTCATGGAGGCTTCCCCGAGCGCCGCCGCGGCGACGATCGCCAGCTTCAAGTCGACCTGGTTTGGCTCCAATCCACCCGCCAATCTCCAGATCGGCACCTACAGCGGTTCCGGCATCGGTCTCAGCACCGGTGGCGACGCCGTGAATCTCTACAATGCCGCGGGCGCTCTCCAGGCCAGCGTTTCCTTCGGTGCGGCGCCTGGCGCCGCACCGTATGCGACCTTTGAAAATGGCGTCGGCCTGGATGGCACGGCGATTTCCCGCCTGAGCAAGGTGGATGTCTACGGCGCCTTCAAGGCAGCCGGCGACCCCACCGAGATCGGTTCCCCCGGCACGACCGGCAAGCTGTTCATTTCCGAAGTCGCTCCGTGGGGCAGCGGCAGCAGCCCGTATGCGGCGGATTGGTTCGAGGTGACCAATCCCGGCCCGCGCGCGGTCGATCTCACCGGCTGGCGGATGGATGACAACTCGAACGCCTTCGCTTCCGGCCTGGCTCTGAACGGCGTCACCAGCATCGCCCCGGGAGAGTCGGTGATCTTCATGGAGACCGCCACTCCGGATGAGCTCGCGGCGAAGTCCGCTTCGTTCCTGACCACCTGGTTCGGAGCCAGCCATCCGGCCGGTCTCCAGATTGGCAGCTACTCCGGCGGCGGCGCCGGTCTCAGCACCGGTGGCGACGCGGTCAATCTCTTCGACGCCAATGGAACCCGCGTCACCGGCGTGGCCTTCGGGTCTTCCTCGACCGGACCGTTCAAGAGCTTCGAGAACCGCGCCCGCCTCGGCAGCGACACGCTGCCACTGCCAGTCCTGCCAAATCTGAGTTCGGTGGGTTCCGGCGGCGCCTTCGCTGCCGCGGGGGATTCCGCCGAGATCGGCTCCCCCGGCACCACCGGCAAGATCCTGGTCCCCGAAGTCTCCCCTTGGTCCAGCGGCAACAGCCCGGTGGCGGCCGATTGGTTCGAGGTCACCAATACCGGCACCACGGCCGTGGACCTCACCGGCTGGAAAATGGATGACAACTCGGAATCTCCAGTCGCGGCGGTGCCTCTGACCGGCATCTCCAGCATCGCTCCGGGCGAGTCGGTCATCTACCTGGAGACCGCTACCCCGGCCTCCACGATCCCGCTCTTCCTCAGCACCTGGTTCGGTGCGAATCCTCCGGCGGGTCTGCAGGTTGGCAGCTACACCGGCTCGGGCGTGGGCCTCAGCACGGGCGGTGATGCGGTCAATCTCTACGACAGCACCGGCTCCCGGCGCGCCAACGTTTCCTTCGGCGCCTCCTCCGGAACCGCTCCATATGCGACCTTTGAAAACGCTGCCGGCAGCAATGCCGGTGCGATCACCGCGCTGAGCGTGCCTGCGGTTGACGGAGCCTTCGTGGCGAAGAGCGACGCCAACGAAATCGGTTCGCCCGGCGCGATCGCGAATCGCGGCCCGCTGAGCTATGCCCAGTGGCTGGATGTCCAGGGCCTCCCTACAGGTGATCTGGACTCCGACCACGACGGCATCAGCAACCTGACCGAGTTCGCCTTTGGCCTCAATCCCCGTGGTTCTGATGCCGGTGCGAACAACACCAACGTCCCCGGCGGCGTCCTGCTCGCCCGCGGCACCCCCGCTGTCTATTCCCAGTCGACGTCGAACGGTCAGGACTTCCGCGCCGTCTTCATCCGCCGCAAGGATGCCGCGGCTGCCGGCCTGACCTACACGGTGCAGTTCAGCGCGGATCTGACCACCTGGGAAAGCAGCACCGCCATCCCCACGGTGGTGGCCGGCGACGGCGATGTGGAGGCCGTGACGGTGCCCTATCCGTTCTTCGTCCACGGCAAGAAAGCCCAGTACTTCCGCGTCGTCGTCACCGCCCCCTGAACCCCATTCCACTTCCCGTTTGCCATGAATCATTCACTCCGCCCGGCGCTTGCCGCCCTCGTCCTCGCCCTCACCTCCGCTGCAAGCCACGGGGCGATTGTCTACAGCGGGCTGCAGAACATCGCGGTCTCTAACAGTTTTACCAGCACCGTGGTGGATATCGACGGACTCAGCCAGAGTTCCACGCAGACCCCGGGTTGGGACGTCGAGATGTTCTTCGGCGGCGAGGCCGTCGGAAACAGCGCCAACTTTCAGCCGGTCCGGCAGACCGTCGCTTTTGACGCCCCCATCCTTCGCCTGGACCCCGGTTCTGTCGTCGATGGCGGTCTGATCTACTATAATCTTGAAGCGGGTTCATCCACCCACGTCGGCACGGCGCCCCAGCAGTTCACCTCGGGGGTGGAAGGCTACTTCGGCTTCCGCCTGATCGACGACAACTCAAACGGCCCTTACTACGGCTGGGTACGGGTGGTCTTCTCGAATACCGGCGGCTCCGGCACCATCGTTGACTGGGCCTACGACAACACCGGCTCTCCGATCACCGTCGGAGCCGTGCCTGAGCCGCAGGCGGTCGCGCTGCTGGGGCTCGGCTGCGGGCTTGTGGCGCTCAAGCGCCGCCGCAAGATCTGAGCGCAGGAACTTCTTCGCGCGAACAGGTCGCTCTAACAGGCCCTCCCGGTATGATCCGGGAGGGCCTTTTTGCGCATGGCAGGATGACCGGGGACCATGGGCTGCCATGGAAGTCCATCGATCAGACGGCTTAGGCACAGAAGTACAATATTACGTCGCGAGAAATGGCGCAGAAGCGGTATCGAATTTGATCTCACCATTCATAAGAATCGTGTTGTATACACAAAGATGAGGGCCTCCCCAAGGGGCTCTCGCCGGCTTGAACCCACCGAAGACAGTAACATGGACGATGCAACGGGCATCGATTCCAAACCCGTTGTTGTTGGACGACCGAAGAGCCGGATCCACATTATGAAAGCCCAAAATCGATTCTTTACGCGGAGTCAGATCCTCCGTCTCGCCCCCCTGCTGCTCTGCGCCACCGCCGGCGCCGCCCCGGTGCTTCTGAAGGAGACCAACGATACGAACGTCTGGACCCTTCCTACGGGAGCAAACCTGCTCAATGCGTCATTGGTCACCGATACTCCGCCGCCCAGCGCTCACGGCAATCCGGATGTCACTTCCGGCACCTGGACGCCGTTGACCGACGGCGTGGTGGATGCTTTCGGAGTCATCACCAACGCCGTGGCGCCGACCAACGGGATGCAGGCGACCTTTCCGCTGGATATCTCGGTCAATACGAATGGCTACACCCTCACCCAGTTCGACTCCTATAGTGCCTGGCCGGATGCGGGCCGCATCAACCAGGATTACGTCCTCGAATACTCCAAGGTGTCGGATCCGTTCACGTTCCTTCCGCTTACCACTGTCTCGAACCCGAGCGGAGGCACCAACAAGGCGGTCCACACGAAGATCACCGACTCGACCGGCACACTCGCCACGAATGTCCACTCGATCCGCTTTACCTTCAACAACCAGCAGAACGGCTACGTGGGCTACCGCGAGTTCATCCTGCAAGGCACGGCGGTTCCGGTGTCCGATCCGCTGACCTGGACCGGCGCCAGCGGCTCCGGCGGCAACGCCAACTGGGTGACAACTCTGGACAATAATTGGAAGAATACCGTGACCGGCGTCACGGCTCCGTACAGCAGCATCGCCAACCTGACGTTCGAGACGGCGACGAACCGGAACATCACGATCGCTTCGCCGCTGACCTCGGCTTTCATGTCCTTTAGCAATACGTCGTCGAACGGTTTCACCTTCGGCGGTGCAGGCTTGCTTACCGTCACCAGCGACATCGTCGCCACGGGCGACGGCCCCGTGACCTTCAACAATCCGCTTACCGTCAACTCCGGCATTTCGGCGCGTGGTGCGGGCACTCTGACTGTTGGCGGCGCACTGCAGACCAAGACTCTTGAGCTGCAGAGCGGCACGGTGAAACTGACCGGTGCGACCCCTGTTGTGGGCGGCCTCTCCAGTTTTGGCGGCACTCTGACGCTGGGAAATACTTCACCGGTCGTAAATACCGTGCTGACGGTCGGCAACGAGACGTCCAGCGAGTTCGATGCCAACATCGGCAATGCTTCCGGGGCAAAAGGTGGTGTGACGAAGGTCGGCACAGGCACCCTGATTCTGAGCGGCAACAACCAGTACACCGGCGTCACGAATGTCGCCGCCGGTCAGCTGGAATTCGCCCTCGAGCAGTCCCTCTACGGTGGCAATTCCGCTTCGTGGACCGCGTCGAATCTGCTGGTCTCGCCGGGCGCGGCCCTGGTGCTGCGTGTCGGCGGCGGGGATGAATTCACCACCGACGACCTCGCGGCGCTGAAGACCGGCGGCATGCAAGCCGGTTCGTTCCTTGGCTTCGATACGCTCAATGGCGATTTCGAACTGGCTACGCCATTCACCGGCATCACCGGGCTTCTGAAGAAAGGCCTGAACACCCTGACCCTGTCCACCGCGAACACTTACACCGGTGGAACGAAGATCCTCGGCGGCGCGATCAATGCCGCCAATCTGTCTGGCCCTGCGATTCCCGGCAATGTGACGCTCGGTGATGGATCGGAAGAGAACTTCCTGAACTTCGGTGCCGACAATCAGCTGTCGCCGACCGCGGTGGTCACCTTTGCCAACGGCATCGCCAATACGAAGATGCAGCTGCGCGGCACCTCGCAGACCATCGCCGGCCTGGACAGCGCGCCGACCAACGAGCGCGCGATCATCCAGAGCGACGAGACCGGTACGCCGGGCTTCGTGGAGGTCTCCACCACCCCGTCGACCCTGACCATCGATACGACCAGCGACCACAGCTTCGCCGGTCTGATCCGGAACGCCGACGGCGGCCCGCTGGCCATCGTCAAGCAGGGCCCGGCGACCCAGGAGTTCCGTAATGTCGCGGTCCAGAGCAGCAGCAATACCGGCGGCCTGTTCGTTGATGAAGGCACGGTGAAAATGAACTTCTCCGGCGCTAATGCCGGCTGGGGCGCCCCGGTGCACATCGCCGCCGGCGCTAACTTCGTGCTCGACGGCGCCTTCACCTGGGGCATGAGCATCGACGGCGCCGGCCATGTCGCCAAGCAGGGCACCGGCACCGTGACCAAGATCTCCGTCACCGACACCTATTCCGGCGGCACCACCGTCGAGGCCGGGACTCTCCGCCTCGCCGGCGGCGGCGCGGTGGGTGAAGGCATTACTCCCGACGACCCGGGTTCGCTCGGCGTCAAGAACGCGAGCAATCCTGTCATCGTCAATTCCGGCGCCACCCTGATGCTCAGCGGCATCGCCGTCCTCGGCAACAGCTTCATGCTCCCGCAGTACGGTTATGTCGTCACGGTCAATGGCGGCACGCTCTCCGGCGGCGACGTTCCCGTCGTGGCCTTCGTGACGAACCTGACCCTGAACGGCGGCAAGGTCGATATCACCAACGGCGGCAACGCCGGCAACTTCGCCACCAACCTCGGCCTGGTCGGCACGGTCATCGTCGGCGGCACCACTCCCTCCACCATCTCGACCTCTGGAACCGGCCTCTACGCCAATGCCTCCCTGGGCGACCTGGGTCTCACAGGCACCACCTTCCAGGTGGCGGATGTCACCGGCAACGCCAGCGACGACCTGGTGGTCAGCTCCATCCTCCAGGACGTGATCGGCCACCCCAGCGCCCTGACCAAAACCGGTCCGGGAACCATGCACCTCTCCGGTGCGAACACCTACACCGGTGACACGAAAGTGAACGCAGGCACCCTGATCCTGGATCAGCCGTCCTTGGCTGACACTTCGAACATCACGATCGCCAGCGGCGCCTTCCTGTCCCTGAACCACACGCAGGCGGATACGGTGGGCAGCCTCACGATCAACGGCGTCCAGATGGCGGCCGGCATCTATGTGGCGACCACCAACAATGCCGCCGGCGCCATCAAGACCGCCAGCATCACCGGCACCGGCAGCCTGGTCGTTGCCGGCAGCACCGGCAGCGGTTACGACGCCTGGTCCACGGTGATCCCCGACACCACCAAGCGCGGCCGTGATGCCGATCCGGATGGCGACGGCTTCAAGAATATCGACGAGTATCTCTTCGGCACGTCCCCGATCGCCAGCACTGGAGCGCTCTCGACCTCCGAAAGGACCACGGGCAACGTGGTGGTTCGCTGGAACCAACTGGCCACCGGCAGCAGCACCTATGTCCTTCAGGAAAGCACCGACCTGGTGACCTGGGTCACCAGCACCGCTGCGATCATCAATGATCCGGTGCAGGGCAGCACGTCTTACACCCTGAAGCAGGCCACCATCCCGGTGTCCGGCGTCCGCAAGTTCGTCCGCATCCAGGCGACCGAATGACCGGCAGGCCAGGACGGCTGAGTTAAATCATCCCCGCTCCCGATCGTGTTTCCCTGGAAACGCG
>JAQGPE010000066.1 GCA_028293225.1 Akkermansiaceae bacterium
AACGACTTCACCTTCCCCGTCTTCATCAAGGGCGCCCGTCAGACCAGTCGCCATCAGGCTTCCGCCAGCATCATCCGCAGCCGGACCGATTACGCTGTCGCCGTCGAACTCTACCGCCAGGATCCCATTCTCCATTGGCAGAACTTCGTCTGCCGGGAGCTTGTACCTCTGCGGCCTGTTTCAGGAGGACTCAAACACAAGATCCCCTCCTCCTATGAATTCCGTACTTTCTGGTGGCGGGGCCAACTCGCTGGAGCCGGACGCTACTGGCTGGAAGCCGACGACTACCGCTGGACCGCGCTGGAGAAAGCAGAGGCCCTGACCGTGGCGCGCAGAGCCGTCAACGCGCTGGCATGCACCTTTCTCGTCCTCGACCTCGCCCAAACCGAGGATGGTCGCTGGATCGTCATCGAGTGCAATGACGGCATGGAAAGCGGCTACGCCGGAGCTTCTCCCTTCGCCCTCTGGCAAGCGATTCTCCAAGGCGAGGAGATCGTAGAGTGAGCAGCCTCACCTTGAACCAAAAGGGGAGAACTGCCGCCAAAACTACGATCCGCGCCGTAGTTCTCTCACAGCTCGATGGTCTCGCCGATGGCCGGGAGCAGCAGCTCGATGCCGCGCTTGGCGAACTCTGCCTTGGCTTCCGCCGGGTCGATCTGGATCGGCGGAAAGGTGTCGTAGTGAATGCCGACCACCTTCTTGACGCCCGCCCACTCCGCCGCCAGCGCCGCGTCCGCCGCGCCCATGGTGAAGTTGTCGCCGATGCAGATGATCGCGAAGTCGACCTTGTGCCGCTCGCCGATGAGCTTCATGTCCAAGTGCAGCGCGGTGTCCCCAGAGGCATAGAAAGAGCAGTCCGGCGCCTCCACGATGAAGCCGCCGGCATTGCCGCCGTAGCTGCCGTCCGGCAGCATGGAGGAGTGCACCGCGTTGACGAAGACCACGCGGCCGAAGGGAAATTTGAACGCGCCGCCGTGGTTCATCGGGTGGCCGTTTTCGATACCCTTCGCGCCGTACCAAGTGACGATCTCGAAGTTCGAAATCAGCTTCGCGCCGGTGCGCTTCAGGATGCTCTCCGCATCGGCCACGTGGTCGAAGTGGCCGTGGGTCAGCAGCACGTAGTCGGCCGGGATGGCAGCGACATCGACGCCTTTCGCCAGCTCATTGGCGGTGATGAAGGGGTCGAAGAGCAGCTCGGAGCCGTCGGCAAGAGTCACGCGAAAGCAGGAGTGTCCGTAAAAGGTCAGCTGGGGCATGGCGGTGGCGGGTGTGGATCGTAAGCCGGAAGCCCGAAGAGGAAGAAAACGGCTTTCCTCTGACTTCGGGCCAAGGATCACTGATTGGACTGATTTCCTGATTAACTGATTTTAAAGGCAGAGGTAAGGAAATTGAAGAAGGAAGAATCTCCGCCCCGCCGCTCTCCGTCGAGTTC
Organism: Akkermansiaceae bacterium; assembly: GCA_028293225.1. GTDB lineage: Bacteria > Verrucomicrobiota > Verrucomicrobiia > Verrucomicrobiales > Akkermansiaceae > Haloferula. Next base: position 1,433 of record JAQGPE010000066.1, read on the forward strand.
CGGAGCCTAAAAAATCTCCTGCCTTCAATCAGTTAATCAGAAAATCAGTCCAATCAGTGATCGATAGCCTGAAGCTCGGAACAGGGCCACGGATCACCCTCTTCCAGCCAAGGCGTCACCCCTGCTCCTGGCCGCCGAGCAGATACTTCGCGGCCTGCTCCACATCCTTGTCACCGCGGCCCGAGAGGTTGGCGATGATGATTGACTCCTTCGGCAGGCTGCCGGCGATCTTGGAGACGTAGGCCATGGCGTGGGCGCTTTCCAGCGCCGGGAGGATGCCCTCGGTGTGGGCGAGTTCCTTGAAAGCCTTCAGCGCCTCGTCATCGGTGGCGTAGGTGTATTCCACCCGGCCGATGTCCTGCAAATAGGCGTGCTCCGGGCCGACGGCAGCGTAGTCGAGGCCGGCGGAAACGGAGTGCGTCAGTTCGATCTGGCCGTCGTCATTGGCGAGCAACCAGGTCTTGGTTCCCTGCAGCACGCCCAGCTTGCCGCCCTGGAAGCGGGCCGCGTGCTTCTCCGGGAAGATCCCCAGGCCGCCGGCTTCGACGCCGACCATGCGAACGTCCTCATCCTGCAGGAAGGGGTGGAACAGGCCGATGGCGTTCGAGCCGCCGCCGACGCAGGCGACCAGCAAATCCGGCAGGCGGCCTTCCTTCTGGAGCACCTGCTCGCGCGCTTCCAGGCCGATGACCCGGTGGAAATCGCGGACCATCATCGGGAAAGGATGCGAGCCCAGCGCGGAGCCGAGAATGTAGTGGGTGTGATCGACGGTGGCGACCCAGTCGCGCATGGCCTCGTTGACCGCCTCCTTCAGCGTCGCCTGGCCAGCCGTGACCGGGCGGACCTCCGCACCCATCAGGCGCATGCGGGCCACGTTCAGAGCCTGGCGCTCCATGTCGACGGCGCCCATGTAGACCACGCAGTCCAGGCCAAAGCGCGCGCAGACGGTGGCGGTGGCCACGCCGTGCTGGCCGGCCCCGGTTTCGGCGATGATGCGCTTTTTCCCGAGCCGCTTCGCCAACAGGATCTGGCCGATCGCGTTGTTGATCTTATGCGCGCCGGTGTGGAGCAGGTCCTCCCGCTTGAGATAGATCTTCGCGCCGCCCAGTTTCTCGGTCCAGCGCTCCGCGAAATACAGCGGGGTCGGCCGGCCCACGTAGTTCGTGAGCAGGTCGTCGAGTTCGCGTTGGAATTCCGGATCCTTGCGCGCCGCGTCGTAGGCGGCGGACAGCTCCTGGAGGGGAGCCATCAGGGTTTCCGGCACGAACATTCCACCGAAGTGGCCGAAATGTCCGGTAGCATCTGGAAGCGTGGGCAGGGGCAGCGCCATGGCGGCGGCAAAGAACCACACGCGGGGGCCAATGACAGCCCTAAATTTCCCGGATTCCCGGCATCTTCCGCAGGGTCAGACGCTCAGCCAGTGGTTCACGGCGGCCGCAGCGCGTTCGTGGGCTCCCGGACCGCCAAGTTTCGCGGCGGTGGCGAGCAGCTTTTTCCGGGTCTCCTCCGCAAAGGCCGGGTCGCTGAGAAAGCGCGACAGCGACTGCTCCACATGCAGCGGGTCGGCATCGGACTGGATGAATTCCTCCACCACGCCGGCCCCTGCCAGGATGTTGATCAGGCCGATGTGCTCGATCTTCACCACCATCCGCGCCATGAGATAGGTCGGCCATGCCACCTTGTAGACCAGGCAGTAGGGCAGGCCGTAGTAAGCGGCTTCCAGGGTCGCGGTGCCGCTGGCGACCACCCCGCAGGTGGCGCGCTGCATCAGCCGGTGCGCCCCGCCATCGGTCACGCTCACGGCTTCCCGCAGCCCGGCCTCGGCGGCCAGGGCCTGCATGCGGGCGGTGAGCTTGCGGGAGGCGCCGGGGGCTTCGAAGCGCGTCTGCGGCCGCTTGGTCAGCAGGCGGCGGGCGGACTGGAGCATCATCGGGAAAAGCCGCTCCACCTCGCGCTCGCGGCTGCCGGGCATCAGGGCGACCAGGTTTTCCTCACGCGGGATCCCGGTGCGCTCGTGCTCCAGCTCATCGACCAGCGGGTGGCCGACGAATTTGGTGAGCAGGCCGGCGCCCTCGAAGATCGGCTTTTCGAAAGGGAAAAGGCACAGCATTTCGTCCAGCGTCTGGGCCATCACCGGCAGGCGGCCCTTGTTCCAGGCCCAGACCTGGGGGCTGATGTAGTAGACGATCTTGGTCTCCGGCAGCTCGGTCCGCACCGCTTTCGCGAAGCGCAGGTTGAAGCCGGGGTAGTCGATGAGCAGCAGCACCTTGGGACGCAGGGCGCGGATCTCGGCCAGCATTTCGTCGAAGCGCTGCTTGAACCAGCCGTAGCGCTTCAGGACCTCCCAGACGCCAACCACGGCCGCTTCCTCCACCCAGTCGCGCAAGGACTCTCCGGCGATGGCGCGCATCTTCGGGCCTCCCGCGCCGGAAATGGCCAGATCCGGCCGGGCTTCCCGCAGTGCCTGGAGGAGGCCCGCCCCGTGGGCGTCCCCGCTCAATTCTCCGGCGATGACATACAGCGCGACGGCCATGTGCGGGCCACCCTACCGGGACAGTTCCTGCCGTGGCCATGAAAATCCCGGCCGAAGCCGCCCGGCCGCCACCTGATAGGGAATTCGTCATTGATTTCACGCGCTCCAGACCCTTAATCGCTGCCCGCACCCATCCTGCCTCATGGCTGAGAAATTCGTCCCAGAACCAAGCCCGCTTTCCGACCCTTTCGACGGTCCTTCCCCATTCGACTCCTTCCTGGAGCGGAATCAGAAGGGCCTGGTGGTGGTTGCCGCCATCCTGATCCTTGGCGCCGGCGGCTGGCTGGCCCAGCGCGCCATCAAGGCCAGTAACGCCGACAGCGCCGCCACGGAACTGGCCGCCGCGAAGAGCCCTGAGGCCCTCCAGGAAGTGGCCAAAAAGCGCGCCAACACCCCGGCAGGTCCCAGCGCCAGCATCCTCCTCGCCGACGCCC
>JAQGPE010000086.1 GCA_028293225.1 Akkermansiaceae bacterium
CGGAGAGTTCATTCAGAACGCTCAGTCTTGGCTAAACGTTCTGAACGGCGTCTTTCCAGCGGCCGGCGGGTGTGCCGGGGAGGGCGACTGGGAGGGATGCGCGATTTGAGAAAACCCCCAGGACAAAAGTCCCAAAAGTCCCAAAAGATCCGGAGGCGTCTGGCTGGTCCGGGATGCGCGATTTGGGAAAACCCCCAGGACAAAAGTCCCAAAAGTCCCAAAAGATCCCGAAGTATCTGTCTGCTCCGGAATGCGCGTTTTGGAACCCCCCCAGGACAAAAGGGACAAAAGTACCCAAAAGGCCATGGATCAAGGGTTTCCCCCGCCCGCAAGCTATCTACACTCCGGGCCGCCTCGCGACGCCTCTTGCTTCTCCCTCCGCTGCCCATGCCAGTGCCCGCCGAGTCCTCCACCCGCCCTGCCGCGCCCGCTTTCCGGGAGGCGCTGGGCTTTTGGTGGAAGCTCGGCTGGATCAGCTTCGGCGGTCCGGCGGGGCAGATCGCGATCATGCACCGGGAGGTGGTGGAGCGGCGGCGGTGGCTGAGTGAGGACCATTTCCTGCACGCCCTGAATTTCTGCATGCTGCTGCCCGGTCCGGAGGCGCAGCAGCTGGCGGTGTATCTGGGCTGGCGGCTGCACGGGGCGCGGGGTGGGATCGCGGCGGGGAGCCTGTTCGTGCTGCCTTCGGTGTTCATCCTGTTTGCCTTGAGCTGGCTCTACATGGCGGGCGGGGAGGTGGTGTGGATCGGCGGGCTGTTCTACGGGCTGACGGCGGCGGTGCTGGCGATCGTGGCCGGCGCGGTGAAGCGGATCGGCTCGAAGGCGCTGAAAACCCCGGCGCTGTGGGGCATCGCGGGGGCGGCCTTTGCGGCGATCTTTTTCCTGCAGGTGTCCTTCCTGTGGATCGTGGCGGCGGCGGCGCTGCTGGGTCTGGCGGGCGGGCGCTGGCTGCCCCGGCAGTTCCCGGGCGGACAGGGTCGCGGCGAGCCGGCGGCAGGGGCGGGGGAGGCAGAATCCTGCGTGGTGCTGCCCGCTGCGCCGCGTGCGAGTCTGGCCCGGACGCTGAGGATTTCCGGCGTCTGCCTGGCGCTGTGGTGGATGCCGGTGCTGGTCGCGGGGCTGCTGACGGACTGGCAGGGGATCCAGTTCAGGGAGGGTCTGTTCTTCAGCAAGGCGGCGCTGGTGACCATCGGCGGGGCGTATGCGGTGCTGCCGTATGTGGCGCAGATGGCGGTGAATCACTACGGCTGGCTGGGGCAGGGGCAGATGATGGCGGGGCTGGGACTGGCGGAGACCACGCCGGGGCCGCTGATCATGGTGCTGCAGTTCGTCGGCTTCGTCGCCGCGTGGCGGAATCCGGGAAATCTGCCGCCGCTGGGCGCCGCCGCGCTGGGGGCGCTGATGACCACATGGGTGACCTTTCTGCCGTCGTTTCTCTTCGTCTTTCTGGGGGCTCCGCACGTGGAGGGCCTGCGCAGACGGCCGGCGCTGGGCTCCGTGCTGACCGCCATTACGGCAGCCGTCGTAGGAGTGATCCTGAATCTGGCGATCTGGTTCGGCCTGCACGCCATCCACCCGGCGGAGGGCCGCTACGACCTCTTTGTGGCCGGAGTGGGGCTGGCCGCGTGGCTGGCCATGGAGCGCTTCAAGCTCGGCGTGATCCCGGTGCTGGGGGTCTGCGGCGCGCTGGGGGTCCTGTGGCGGCTGCTGTGAGGTGCTCCGGTCACTGGCCCTTGCTCCACTCCAGGTGCGAGTAGGGCAGGGCGGTGGTGGAGATCAGGTCGGGGATGCCGTCGCCGTCGAGGTCGGCGGAAAGGGTCTGGTCCCACGCATAGGCGGCGGCAGGGCCGGCGGGGGCGGGGACGGCGAAGTTGCCATCGCCCAGGCCTTTCCGCCACAGCAGAGTGTTGTCAGCGGGGCTGCGGTAGAAGGCGTCGAGCGATCCGTCGCTATCCAGATCCAGGAAGGCCACCCCGGCGGGCAGGCCGGTGGGGAAGGCGGGCTCGTCAAACGGGAAGGTCACCGGGTCAAAGGGGTAGATCGCGCTGCTGGTAATGGCACGGGCAAGCAGGACCTGCACGGGCGCGGTGGCCGGGTTGCTGGAGGGCAGGTAGTTGAAGTAGTCCGGTTGGCCGTCCTGGTTGAAGTCCACCCCGGCGGTGGTGAGGGTGCCAAAGGTGAAGTCGCGGTCGCCGATAGTGAGGGTCCGGCCGGCGGGAGTTGGGATGACATCGCTGCGGAAGGTCCCGTTGTTTTTGAGCCAGTAGGTGCCTTTCCAGGCGTCCGCCTTGCCGTCCCAGTTCACGTCCACCAGCGGGCCGGAGCCGAGCAGGGGGAAGCCGGAGTCGCGAGTGGTCAGGGGCTTGAAGCCTTTGCCCGGGAAGCCGCGGAACCAGCGGGCGCTGGGGTTTTCCACGCTGTTCGGGGTGGTGGTGTAGAGGTCCTCGGTGCCGTCGCCGTTGGCATCGGCCAGTTGCGCGGTGCTCCAGTTCATCTTCGGCGCGCGGAGGAGGGTCTGCTGGCGGACGCGACCGGGGGCGGGAAAGCTGAGCTCGACGATTTCCAGCGTGGCGGTGGTGGCGGTGCGGTTGGTGGCCGTGGAGGTGTGCAGGATCAGGGAGGCGGGCTTGCCGGGGTGCTGGCGGATTTCGAGGACTTCGCCCCGGTCGCCGTGGCGGAAGATGTCCTTGCGCTGGAAGGAGCGGCCCTGTCCGGAGTTGGTCCAGAGGGTGACGGTGAAAGGGTCGCCGGGAGCGGCGGGCGAGGTGGTCAGCAGGTCCGTGTCGCCATCGCCATCCAGGTCGCCGGCATAGGCCAAAGTCAGGCCGCGGAGAAGATGGGTGCCCGGGTCGGAGACGGGGCGGGGCTTGGGCTGGAGGGCGCCGCTGGCTGAGCCGCGCCGCCAGACGATCTGGCTGTAGGCCGCTGGGGCTGCTTCGGTATCGCCCAGGGTGGCGGCGACCAGATCGGACACACCGTCGCCGTCCACATCGGCCAACTGGGGGCTCACGAGGTAGCCGAACTTTCCGAGCGGCTTCAGGTTGATCGAAGGCCTGGTTCCGCCGCGAAGGGTCAGCTCCACCGTGCGCCATGCCGGTTGCCGGTCGTCGAGGATGGAGACGAGGATCCGCTGCCTGCCGCCGTCCCGCTGGACCGTGGCCGCGCCAATGGTGACGTGTTCGATGGGGCCCACTTTGTTGACCGCCGCGAGCCGGTAGCCGTCCGGTCCCTTGAGATAGAGTTGGATTTCCGAGCCGAAACGGGCCAGCAGGCAGGCCGAGGAGGAGATCTCCGGCATGCGCACGGCGGCGGCCAGAGAGGTGATGCCGGGGAGGTAAAGGTCGGTGAATTCATCGGTCAGGATGCCGTCGCCGTGGTTCCGGGCGCAGTGGACGCTGCCGGAGTCATCGCGGAAGAACATTTCGTCCCGTCCGTCGCCATCGTCATCGGCCCAGATCGACTCGTAGCTGAGCGCGCCGGCGGTGAACGGAAGGGAGTAAAGCCCGTCGCCCGAAACCGGGGTGATCCCGCCATTCGGAGCGGCGGTGAAGGCGAAGTGGCCGTGGCCGTCATTCAGCCAGGAGCCGGTGGGGACCAGCAGGTCGGGGCTTCCATCGCCATTGAGGTCGTGGAGGCGGAGGGCCGGTTGATAGGAGTCGCTCGCCGCGGAAAAGATCAGCTCCGGTGCGGTAGTGACGAAGCCGCCGTCGCCCGCGCCCCGGATCAGTCCGATCTGGAAGACGGGGGCTGCTGAAGTGCCGGTGTTCACCGAGGTGAGCAGGTCGGCACAGCCGTCGCCGTCGAAGTCCGCGATGCCGATGAGCCCGGTCTTTCCGGTGGGATCCTGCCAGTCACGGCCGCGCTGGAAGCCGCCCTTGCCGTCGTTGTTCCAGACCACTGCCACCTTGTCGTTGCTTTCCAGGGCCACCAGGTCGAGGTCGCCGTCGTGATCCATGTCGCTGGCCCTGAGGGTGCTTGCGTCATTGGAGACATTGGCGATCTGGCGGGCCGGGGCGAATTCCACCCCGTGGGCCAGGGAAACGGAGCAGGCGAGGAGGAGGGAGCGGGTGAAAAGGCGCGGCAGGGGCTTCATGGAGGAGATGGGAGGGAGCGTCTTTCACCTAATTGGGAATGGGAACTCAAATAAAGTGACGGACAGGGGTGGGGACGGGAGTGGGGCGTTCGTTCAGAACGTTCAGTCTTGACTAAACGTTCTGAATCGCGTCCTTTGCCGCTGCGACCCCGCGATCGCGCCGCCTTCATGAAGATCGACAAAGACTCCCAGGAATTCATCGAAAGCATGGGCCTGGTGTTTCAGGACGATGGCCAGCCCCGGATCGCCGGGCGGATCCTGGGCTTTCTCACGATCAGGACCGAGGCCCACAGCCTGCAGGAACTCGCGGACGCCCTGGAGGTCAGCCGGGGCAGCGTCAGCACCAACACGCGGATGCTGGAGCAGATCGGCATCGTCGAGAGGATCGCGAAATCGGGCGACCGGCAGGGCTTCTACCAGCTGGCTCCGGATGGCTTTTCCCGGGTGATGCGGGGGGCGATCCAGCGCATGGTCAAGACCCGCCAGATCATTCTGAAGGCCCAGGAGCGCATCCCCCGCAAGACGGCGGCGGCGCAGCGGAACCTGGATGACATGGCGCGCTTCTACGACATGACGATCGATGGCATGTCCGAGCTGATGCGGAAGTATTCGGAGGGTTCGTGATTTCAAGGTGACCGGGCGGTCCGGTTTTTCAGGCGGTTTTCTTAATTCATTTCGTTCAATGCATACTGAACAAATCAAACGTCGGCGGTCGCGGCCCGGCATTTTCCTGCGGGCGCTGGCTTTGACGGCGGGCCTGCTGGCCCTGAACTCGTGCAGCACCCTCAACCTTCTGGGCCGGGATGTGCGGGCGATGGATCAGGACACGCGGCTGGTCGGGCGGATCACCGGCTCGCAGTCCAAGGTGGTGAAGGTCTTTGTGCTGAAGAAGGGCTCCGGCGCGGAGGGCTACACGGTGGCGGATTGCGGGTCGCCGAACGGGATGGGGGATTTCGCCTTTCTGCTGCCGGGCCGGAAGCCGTATTTCGTGGCGGCGGTGCAGGGCGGGGGGGAGCGGCTGAGTCTCTACGGCGGTCACGAAATGAGGGAAATCCCGCCGGGGAAGGACTCGCAGGCGACGCCGCTGTTGTTGAATCTGGCCCGCAGCATCAACCGGAAAGACCCGGCGGTGCGGCCTCTGGATCATGCCCTGGAGTCGTGGGACCCCGGGCAGGCCGGGACCAGCGGGGCGGTGGCGATCGGCTGCGGGGAGCTCGCTTCGCTGGACGACGCGGCATTCGACGATGAGGCTGGGCTGAAAGGTCTGTGGGCGCCGGTGACCTCCGTCAAGCGGCACGGGATGGGCGTGTATTTTCTGGAGCCGTATGATCCGAAGAAGATCCCGGTGCTGTTCGTGCATGGCCTCGGCGGGACCGCGCGGTGCTGGCAGCCCCTGATCGACTCGCTGGATCACCGCCGCTACCAGGCCTGGGTCTACAGCTACCCCTCCGGGCTGCCGCTGGAGGCGGTGGGGAAGGCGCTGGGGGATCTGACCGACCGGCTGCAGAAGCACTATGGCTTTCGTAGGTTGCACGTGGTGGCGCACAGCATGGGCGGGCTGGTGGCGCGGCGGGCGGTGCAGCGGATCGGGAATGAAATCGGGGGCCGCTATGTGTCCTCCCTCACCACGATTTCGACGCCGTGGAATGGGGTGCTGTTCACGGTGGTCGGGACGCTGGGCCTGCCCGCGCCGGTGCCGGCGTGGTTCGATCTGCGGCCGAACAGCAGGTTCATCCGGCAGGTGCTGGAAGATCCCCTGCCGGTGCCGCATCTGCTGATCTCCACGGACAAGGCGCGGTTCAACATCACCCTGCCGTGCCGCAATGACGGGACGGTGGCGGTGGCGAGTCAGTTGGATCCGAGGGCGGTTTCGCAGGCGGCGGCGACGTGCGTGGTGCATGAGGACCACACGCGGGTGCTGGAGGTGGCGGAGACGAAGCGGGCGCTGGCGGGGTTTTTGCGGAGGGAGAGTTAGGATCGTCGCAGCGTGTGACCCGACGCCTGTCGAAGGTGGCTGATGCGTCCCGCTTCAGCACTGAGAGCTTACAG
>JAQGPE010000104.1 GCA_028293225.1 Akkermansiaceae bacterium
TCCCGGCGTCACGGAGCTGCGCCATCCGGCTGCGGAAGAACAGGCCGGTGCTGTAGTCCTTCCAGTCGCGGTCGTAGATGTCCCCTGAGATCACCAGGAAATCCACGCCCTCGGAAATGGCCAGCTCCACCAGACGGTCCAGCGCCCGGCGGCTCGCGCCCCGCAGTTCCTCCACCGGGGCCCCCTCCCGCGCCGGCAGACCGCGCAGCGGGCTGTCCAGGTGGAGGTCGGCAGCGTGGATGAAGCGGAACATGCGGAGGAGAAAGAAAGCCCCGCGACTGTGCCGTGGCAGGTGGGGGAAATCCAACAGGAATCGGCAGTGGTGAGCGCGCTGAGGCCTCAATCCTCCATGGACAAGTCGAACATCCGTTATAACCTGTTCCTCATGACCGCAAAGCTGAAGATCACGAGCATCGGCAACTCCTTCGGGGTGATCCTGCCGAAGGAAGTGCTGGAGAAGCTGCGGGCGGAAAAAGGCGACACGCTCTTTTTGACCGAGACTCCGAACGGCTTCGAAATGTCGCTGATCGATGACAAGATTCAGCGCCAGATGGAAATCGCCGAGCAGGTGATGAAGGAGAACCGCAACCTCCTCCACAAGCTGGCTCAATGAGCCAGACTCCCAGCGAACCGGAGTGGATCGAACTGGAGACGGTCCGGCGACTCCATTCCCGTCACTTGGCCGAACACGGCGGAGCCACCGGATTGAGAGACGAAAACCTTTTGCTCTCGGCACTGAATCGTCCGGTCTCGAAATGGTCGTATGACCAGCCGCTTCCAGACCTCTGCACCCTGGCTGCGGCCTATGCTTTCGGCCTGGCCAAAAACCACCCTTTCTTCGACGGCAACAAAAGAACCGCCGCCGTGGTCTGCGAGGTCTTCCTCATCCTCAATGGCCTGAGACCCACGGCATCTGAAGAAGAGAAATACCCAAAATATCTGGCACTCGCCTCCGGGGAGTTGGAGGAAGAGATCTTCGCCGCGTGGCTGAGGGAAAACACAGCGGCGGCAGAGTAAAGCGCCTGGCCACATTCACCGGACGACAGAAAGGAGGGGGGTCTTTCCAGGCCCCCATCGAAAGGCTCACGGCCGCAGGCCGCAGAAATCCAGACCCACCCCATCTGCGCTAAACGGATGGCAAGCAACGGAGGGGGGACATTCTTGTCCCCCACGCCTGTTCGGGAGGGAAGAAGCAAGGTTCCCGGCGGATCTTCGAAGCGCGATCAGGAGGGTAAGGAAGATCTCCTGCAGCTTCGTGAAAAGGCGGACGCAGGAGCCCCGAACACGCGGTGTTTCAACCGAGCACAAGCTGCCGGGCCGGGGGACAAGAATGTCCCCCTTCCGTTGCCGTCAGAACTCGCGCCACCCTCACTTGCCCAGTTCCCCCGCCGTCCAGGGATCGGTGCGCGCGGCGTTCTTCTCGCGCACCTCTTTCACCTGCGCCGCCGTCACCGGAGCCGCGTCATTGCCCCAGCTCTGCCTGACATAGGTCAGCACGTCCGCGATCTTCCCGTCGTCCATTCCCGCGACCGGCGGCATGACGTTGGTGAATTCCTGGCCGCCGACTTTCACCGGCCCCTGCAGGCCATGCATCACGATCCGCACCGGCACCGATAGATCCCCACAGGCCCAGTCCGATCCATCCAGCGGCGGAAACGCGCCCGGCGTGCCCTTGCCTTCCGGACCGTGGCAGGCGATGCATGTCAGGCTGTAGGTCGCCTGACCGCGCTCATGCACCGCCGGATCGACCGGGTAGGTCTTCGGCTTCACCACCGCCGCCGTCTCCGGTGCGGCCAGCTCGCGGGCATGCGCGGCCACCGCCGCCAGCATCGACTTCGCACTGGTGGCGTCGCCCATTTCCGTCAGCGCCACATCGTCAAAATACGCCGTCCCGGTCGCCCCGCCGTAGCCGCCGAAAAGGCAGTGCACCAGCAGCTCCGTGCGGTCCCCGGAGTCGAACTCCACCGCCACCTGGGTCCAGCCGGTCGTGCCTTTTACGGCATTCGTCATACTTCCGCCGTGGATGTTCAGCAGCGCGCCAGGGCTGCTGCCCGCCGTTTGCAGATCCTTGGTCTTCACCCAGCCGGAAAGCCGGTACTTCGCGTGCGGCCGCACCGCCACCGTCACCGCCGCACCGGAGTCCGAGACCGCCGCCGACGAAATGCTCAGACACATCGAGCCCTCGCGACCGGATGGCGAGGCGATCAGCTTCACGCCCTCCGCCGCGCCGCCCGCGCCTCCATACGTGCGCAGGTCCGTCCAGCCCACCGGCTTGCCCTGGCTGACCGCTTCAAAGCCCGCGTTCGGCAGCAGGTTCTTCACCGCCGGGGCCGTGTCCGCATCCTTGGCATTGGCCGCCGCCGCCAGCACCGCCGTGGCCTGCCGGTTCGCCGCGATCTGCCACGCATCCCGCAGCACCGCGTCCTTCTTGAACTTCTCCTCATGGTCCACCAGCAACTGGTAGAGCGCCGCCCCCAGCTCCGGGCTGACCTCGCCACGGCTCATCGAGACCAGCGCCTCGGCCAGTTCCCGGTCGTCATGCGCCGTGATCTTGCCATCGTCGATGAAGGCCTTCCGCACCAGCTCCGGTTTCGACACGCTGATGCCTGCCCGTCGCAGCGCCCGGTTGTCCGACTCCAGCGCCGCTTCCTCCTGGGCCGGCTTCTGCGCGCCCCAGATGGCCATGGCGTAAAGCACGTGCGAGGCGCCGATTCCGCCCTTCTCGATGATTTCCGCCAGGTCGTCGTCTTCGTCCCGCGTGCCGTTCTCGATGAACAGCCGCTCCGCCGTCATCCGCCAGAACAGGTCCGGGTGCGACATCACCGGGAGCAGCGTCCCTTCCTCCTGCGGATCCATCTTCGGATACTCCGGGTTGGTCGTGCCCTTCGGGTAGATCCGGTAAATGCGGCCGTAGTGCTGGTCGCGCAGCGGGGTCTCATAGGCATTGCCCTTGCCCGTCGTCGCGTCCATGCCCGCACTCGCTTTCGTTGGCGTCGGGTTGTGCTGCACGATCAGATTGTACCAATCGCAGATCCACATCGCTCCGTCCGGCCCGATGTCCACGCACACCGGGGCCGACCAGGCGTCCGCGCTGTTGTAGAGGTTGTTCTTCCGCTGCACCGACCGGTAGCCCGCTCCATCCTGCCTGATGTCGAAGGTCCCGACCAGCTTGCCCGTCGGCTCGGCCACAAAGGCGGTATGCTCGCGCCACGACTCCGGGAAGCGCGTGCCGGTGTAGAAAGCATGGCTCGCCCCCGCCGTGTAGCGGTCGAACTGGTCCACCTGGCGGATGTCCTTTGAGCTCGGGTTGAAGATCGGGTTGTCATCCGCCGCCGGGGTGATCGGCGGCTTCAGACCGGCCGAGACATAATCCGCATTCGGAAAGGTGGTGAAGAACGACGGGTTGCCGTTCGCCGTCGAGCCCATCAGGTCGAACTCGCTGTTGAAGCCCAGGCCCCAGGTGTTGTTGGTCGTGTTCTGGACCACCTCCAGCTTACAGACATCCTGGCGGAAACGGAACACCGCCTGCTTGAAGTCGAAGTTCTCCCCGTTCACCACGCCCTTGAAGCCGGAGTAGCCCTCCGTCGCGTAGATCAGCCCGTCCGGGGCGAAGCGCAGGTTCGAGACGCCCGCGTGGGTGTCACCGGTGTTGAAGCCCTTGAATAGCAGCTCCCGCACGTCCGCCACATCGTCGCCGTTGGTGTCCTTCAGGTAGATCAGCTCATGGCCATTCGTGCACATCACCCCGCCATGCGAAAAGGTCAGCGAGGTCGGGATCGA